>NZ_JBEPAL010000006.1:75141-245854 GCF_040298625.1 Streptomyces sp. NPDC001532 | reverse complement strand
TGCCATGGCTCCGCCATGCCGCCCTCCTCCGCCTTGCGATGCACGGCACCAGACGCCGCTCGCTGATCCGGCCTGATCGACGAGACACCCCCTAGCGCGAACGGCCGGGGAGAGGGCGGGACTGCGTACCCTGCTGGTGACTCACAGGTCCACGGGGGGAGGGCGTGCCATGCAGCCGCTCGGAGTCGACGAACCCACCAGCGTGGGGCCGTACCGGTTGCTCGGCCGGCTCGGCTCCGGCGGGATGGGGCGGGTCTACCTCGGCCGCAGTTCCGGTGGGCGCACGGTCGCGGTGAAGATCGTGCACCCGCACTTCGCGCTCGACGAGGAGTTCCGGGCCCGGTTCCGCCGCGAGGTGTCCGCCGCACGGCGGGTCGGCGGCGCCTGGACCGCGCCGGTCCTGGACGCCGACCCGGAGGCGCCGGTGCCGTGGGTCGCCACGGCGTACGCGGCGGGACCCTCCCTGGCCGCGGCCGTGGCGGACACCGGCCCGCTGCCGGTGGCCACGGTGCGGGCGCTGGGCGCGGGCCTCGCCGAGGCGCTGGCCGCGGTGCACGAACTCGGCCTGGTGCACCGGGACGTGAAACCGTCCAACGTCCTGCTCACCCTCGACGGACCGCTGCTGATCGACTTCGGCATCGCCCGCGCCACCGAGGGCACCGCCTCCCTGACCTCGACCGGCGTCTCCGTCGGCTCCCCCGGCTACATGGCGCCCGAGCAGATCCTCGGCAAGGGCGTCACGGGCGCGGCGGACGTCTTCTCGCTCGGTTCGGTCCTCGCGTACGCGGCGGCCGGCGAGCCGCCGTTCCCCGGCGACTCCTCCGCGGCGCTGCTCTACAAGGTCGTCCACGAGGAGCCCCGGCTCGCCGGTCTGGAGGGCGAGCTGAAGGACCTGGTCGCCGCCTGCCTGACCAAGGACCCGGCCGCCCGCCCCACCCCGGCCGAACTGGCCGCGCGGCTCGCCCCGCAGGGCGCGGCGCGCCTGGTGGCGGCCGGCTGGCTGCCCGGGCCGCTGATCGAGGGCGTCAGCCGCAGCGCGGTGCGGCTGCTGAACCTGGAGGCGGCGCAGGAACCGGCGGTGAGCGTGCCCGCCGGGCCCTCGGCCCCGCCCGGCCCTGTGGACGCACCGGTGGACGCGCCGTCCGGACCCGTCGGTTTCAGCACACCCGCGGTGAGCGCGCCGCCGACGGCCGGCACCTTCGGGCCGCCGCCGGTGATGCCGGGACCGGGCATGCCGGAGCCGCGCCGCCCCCAGCCGTACGAGGACGCCGCTCCGCCTTCCGGCCGGCGCCCGGGGAGGCTCTCGGTCACCGTGGCCGCGTCGGCGGCGCCGGAGCCGGGCGGCCGGGGCCGCCGCCTCAGCTGCTCGGTCGCCCTCGCCGTCGCGGGCGCGCTGGCCGCGGTGACGGTCGGCTCGGTGTTCGTGTTCGACCTGCTGCCGGGCGAACGCCGGGACACCGCGGGCAGCGGCGGCGAGGACGCCTACTCCGAGCCCCCGGGCGCCGGTGACTCGGCCGCGGGCGAGGCGCCCTCGCCCGGATCCGGCGTCCCCGCCCGCTACGTCGGCACCTGGGAGGGCCGGGGCACCGTCCTCGACGGCAACCTGCCCGCCGGCACCTTCAAGATCACGATCCGGCGGGTGGACGTCGGCGAGGAACTGGGCCGGCTGCGCCAGACCGACCCGCTGGGCGGCGTCTGCACCGATGTGCTGACGCTGACGGAGGTGACGGAGAAACAGCTCGTCGCCACGTCCGTCGGCGCCGAGGACAACCACGCCGGCTGCGACCCGGCGAAGGCGACGGTACGGCTGACCCCGGTCGGTGACGACCTGACGTACCGGTCGGACAGCTCGGCGGCGGGCCGCCCGGAGGCCCGGATGTCCAAGGTCGGATAGCCGCACCCCCCACGGCCGGTGCCGCCTCCCCTAGGGTCGGCCGGATGAGTGAGTCTTCGTTCCTCGACCGCGTCGAGCGGTACTACGCCGCCGTCCCGCAACTGTTCGCCGGTGCCGAGGAGTTCGGGTCGCTGCGGCTGTTCGTGCGGAAGGAGCCGGGCGCCCCCTACTACGGCGGGCCGGGGCACGCCCGGCCGACCGGGGACGGCCCGGTGACCGCCGCGGACGTCGAGCGGGTGCGGGCCAGACAGCGGGAGCTGGGGGTGCCGGAGGCGTTCGAGTGGCTGGCCGAGGCGGCGCCGGAGGCGCGGCGGGTCGTCGCGGCGGCGGGACTTCCGGTCGCCGAGCGGCCCTTGATGGTCCTGGAGGGCGCGGCGTCGGCGGCGGCCCTGCCGGACGGGGTGTCGTCGCGGGTGGTGGGGGCCGACGATCCCGTGCTGCCCGCCGTGCTCGCCGTGCCCCGGCTGGCGTTCTCGGCGACGGGCCCCGCGGGGCGCGAGGAGCTGCGCCGCGCCGCCGACGAGGCGGTGGCGGACGGGACCCTCGCCGCCGTCCGGCCCGCCCTCCGCGCGGGGCACAAGGTGCTCGTCGCCGCGCTGGACGCGGACGGCACACCGCTCGCCGTGGGCCACTACCACCCGGCGGAGGGCGCGACCGAGATCGGCGGGGTGGGCACCCTGCCCGAGGCCCGGCGGCGCGGCCTCGGCGCCGCCGTCACCGCGGAACTGGCCACGCACGCCCGGGCGCACGGCGTCCGCACGGTCTTCCTCGCGTACGCGCAGGAGAGCGTGGCCCGGATCTACGCCCGGCTGGGCTTCCGGCCCGCCGGGGTCACCCTGCTCGCCGCCGACCAGCCCGCCCGAGGGGCCTGACACCCCCTAGAATCCCGGCAGTTCGTGCCGCAGACCGCCACGCCTGAGGACGCCGCCATGTCTCGACGCCGTACGACAGGTTCCACGGACCGGTGAACGGGCCGGTGCTGGTGGCCGCCGCCGCGCTGTGGGGTGCGGGGGCCGGGGCGGTGCTGCCGCGGGCCGCGTACCGGTTCGCCGTGCCCTCGGAGAGCGGCGGCCGGCGCGACGCCTGCCCCGGCGGCCACCCGGTCCGCGGCTGGCTCGGCGCGGCCCGGTGCGGGCGGTGCGCGGGTACGGCGGTGGCGGCGGGCCCGGAACCCGGGTCCCGGGCCGTCGGTACGGCGGTGGCGGCGGGGCCGCTGTACGGGCCGCGCGCGCTGCCGCTCGCCGCCGTCACCGCGCTCCTCTGCGCCGGTCTCGCCGCCGCCACCGGGCCCCGGCCCGAACTGGGCGTCTGGCTGCTGCTCGGGCCCGTCGGCGTGCTGCTGACGGTGATCGACCTGCGGGTGCACCGGCTGCCGGACGCGCTGACCCTGCCGCTGGCCGCCGCCGCGCCGCTGCTGCTCGGGCTCGCCGCGCTCGCCCCCGGCCATGCCGGCGACTGGCCGAGCGCCCTGTACGGCGCGCTCGGGCTCGGCGGCGGCTATCTGGTGCTCTTCCTGGTCAACCCGGCGGGCCTGGGCTTCGGCGATGTGAAGCTGGCGGTGGGCATGGGCGCGGCGCTCGGCTGGTACGGCTGGTCGGCGGTGCTGCTGGGCGCGTTCGCCGGGTTCCTGCTGGGCGCGCTGTACGCGGGCATGCTGGTCGTGCTGGGCCGGGCCGGACGCGGGACGGCCATCGCGTTCGGTCCGTTCCTCCTCGCGGGGGCGTATCTCGGGCTGCTGTCCGGCGCGGGCGCGGCCTGACGTGAGCGCGGTGAAACGGCTGGCGTACGCTGGGCGAGTCCGTCCACAACCCTTGACGAAAGGGACGCCCCGGTGACCGAGAAGGCCGACCTCCAGTCTGTGCTCGACCGCGCCGCAGAGGGTGGGCGGATCACCCCCGAGGAGGCGCTGGACCTCTACCGCGACGCGCCTCTGCACGCGCTGGGCGCCGCCGCCGACGCCGTACGCCGCCGCCGGTACGCGGGCGTCGAGCACATCGCGACGTACATCATCGAGCGGAACATCAATTACACGAACGTGTGCGTCACGGCGTGCAAGTTCTGCGCCTTCTACGCCCCGCCGAAGAGCGACAAGGGCTGGACCCGCGACCTGGACGACATCCTGCGCCGGTGCGCGGAGACCGTCGAACTCGGCGGCACGCAGATCATGTTCCAGGGCGGCCACCACCCGGACTACGGCGTGGAGTACTACGAGAAGCACTTCTCGGCCATCAAGAAGGAGTTCCCGCAGCTCGTCATCCACAGCCTGGGGGCGAGCGAGGTCGAGCACATGGCCCGGATCTCCGAGGTCAGCGTCGAGGAGGCCATCCAGCGCATCCACGCGGCCGGCCTCGACTCCTTCGCGGGTGCCGGCGCCGAGCTGCTCCCGGAGCGACCCCGCAAGGCCATCGCCCCGCTGAAGGAGAGCGGCGAGCGCTGGCTGGAGATCATGGAGACCGCGCACAACCTGGGCGTCGAGTCGACCTCCACCATGCTCATGGGCACCGGCGAGACCAACGCCGAGCGGATCGAGCACCTGCGGATGATCCGTGACGTCCAGGACCGCACGGGCGGCTTCCGCGCCTTCATCCCGTACCTGTACCAGCCGCAGAACAACCACCTGAAGGGCCGCACCCAGGCCACCATCTTCGAGTACCTGCGGATGATCGCGGTCGCGCGGCTCTTCTTCGACAACGTCGCCCACATCCAGGGCTCCTGGCTCACCACCGGCAAGGACGCGGGCCAGCTGACCCTGCACTACGGCGCCGACGACCTCGGCTCGATCATGCTGGAGGAGAACGTCGTCTCGGCGGCCGGTGCCAAGCACCGCTCCAACCTCATGGAGATGATCGAGATGATCCGCGGCGCCGACCGCGTCCCGGCGCAGCGCTCCACCACGTACGAGCACCTCCTGGTGCACGACGACCCGGCGAACGACCCCGTCGACGAGCGGGTCGTCTCCCACATCTCGTCGACCGCGATCGAGGGCGGCACGGCTCATCCCGAGCTGAAGATCCTCGCCGCGAACTGAGCGCGCGGTGCTGACCCTTCACGTCGCCGACGCCTCGCCCGAGGTTGCCGTCCTGGTCGACGGCGACCGCATCGCCGCCGTCGGCCCGTACGAGGAGCTGACCGCTCCGCACCCGCACGCGCGGGTGCGGCGCTGGCCCGGCATCCTCACGCCCGGGCTGCTCAACCCGTACGGCCCGGAGCTGCTGGAGCGGACCTACCACCCGGACCCGCGCGAGGCGGACGCCCTCGGCACCGAGCCGATCGGCGGCGAACGCGCGCAGGCGCTGTTCCGCGCGGACCCCGCCCGCCGGGGCGCCAGCGCGCGGCGCGGTGTGCAGCGGCTCCTCGCGCACGGCACCGTCGCCATCGCGGGGGAGCTGCGCGAGCGGGCCGCGCTGGACGCGGTGCGGCGCGCCGGGCTCGCCGTCGGGCAGCGCCCGCCGTCGCTGCCGGGGCCGCCGTCCTTCTCCCCGGCCCCGCTGATCCTGCTGCCGCCGCTGGCTCCGGGCGCCCCCGCCCGTTTCGCCGTCTTCGACGTGCCCGACCGGGCGGCCCTGGTCCGGCAGGGCGCCGGCACCTGTGTGGCCACGGTCGTCGCGGGACGGCTGGTGCACCGCAGGCGCTGAGCCGCCGGCCGGCGTGAGACGCTGGGAGCGCTCGATTGGTCTGTACCTGCCATGAGGAAGGTTCGGGTCCATGCGCGCCACCACCGTCCCGCCCGGAACGCCCTGCCTCCCGCCCCGCACCGGCGAACCGCCCCTGCACCGGCTGGAAGTGGCCGGCCCCGCGGCCGTCCCCTTCGCGGCGGGAGCCTTCGACACCCTCGGGCCGCTCTCCCGCCTCGACCGGCCGCACCGGCACACCTTCTACGAGATCGTCCAGGTGACCGCCGGGTCCGCGACCCATGTCGTCGACCTCGACCGCCGGCCGCTGACCGCGCCGCAGCTGGCCGTGCTCGCGCCGGGCCAGGTGCACCACTGGGCGGACGCCCGCGGCCTCGACGGCACGCTCGTGCTGTTCACCGAGGACTTCCTGGTGGACCACCCCGGCGACCGCGAGCTGTTCCGGCGGCTCGCCGCCCGCTGCCGGTTCCGGCCGTCGCCGCAGGAGGGGGCACGGATCGGCGCCCTCATGGCCGAGCTGGTCACCGAGCACGAACAGCGCCGGCCGGGATACGCGGGGGTGCTGCGGGCACTGCTGCACGTCCTCGCCGTCCGGCTGGACCGGCTGCCGGGCGGCCCCAGGCCCGGCGCCCCGGCCGAAGGGCGGGGCGCGGCGGTCGCCCGGGCCTTCGCCCGGCTGGCCGCCCGGCCCGAGGCGGTCGCCTGGACGGTCCGCGAGTGCGCCGAGCGGCTGGGAGTCACCCCCGGCTACCTCACCCAGGCTGTGCGGTCCGCGACCGGCCGCAGCCCGGGACGGCTGCTCATCGAGGCCCGCACCCGCCAGGCCCAACAGCTGCTCGTGCACACGGAGTTGTCGGTACGCCAGGTCGCCGCCCGCACCGGATTCGCCGACCCGGCCTACTTCAGCCGCTTCTTCCGCCGCGAGACCGGGCTGAGCCCCGGCACCTTCCGAAAACACCACAGTCGCGCACACCAGTCCATCGAAGCCCCGCAGGCCCGCGCCTAGGTTCGGTGTCGTTCCGACCGCCCCCACAAGGAGCCGAGATGGACGACGCGACGCCCCGCCCGCACGACGCGACGCACCCCCCGCACCCCCCGGCCGCCGAGGACAGCCGGCCGCTCGTCCGGCGCAAGACGGTGCTGCGCGCCGCGCTCGCCGCCACGGCCGCGGTCCCGGCCGCCCTGATGGGCGCACCGGCCCTGGCCCGCACCCTGGCCGCCGGTGACACCGCACCCGCGCTCACCCCGCCGTGCGACGACGGCGACGACCCCACCCCGCCGCAGACCGAGGGCCCCTACTTCAAGCCCAACTCCCCGCGCCGCACCAGCCTGCTGGAGTCCGGCACACCCGGCACCCGGCTCACCGTCACCGGGTACGTCTTCGGTCTCGCCTGCCGGCCCGTCGCCGGCGCCCTGCTGGACTTCTGGCAGGCCGACGTCAACGGGGCCTACGACAACACCGGTTTCCGGTTCCGCGGCCACCAGTACACCGGCGCCGACGGCGCGTTCACCCTCACCACGATCGTCCCCGGCCTCTATCCGGGCCGCACCCGGCACATCCATGTGAAGGTGCAGGCCCCGAACCGGCCCGTGCTGACCACCCAGCTGTACTTCCCGAACGAGCCCCGCAACAACACCGACACCATCTTCGATCCGCGGCTGCTGATGACCGTGCGGGACGCGGGCGGCGCCAAGCAGGCGGCGTTCGACTTCGTCCTCGCCGTCCCGCAGGACCCCGGACCCGGCCCGAGCCCGACGCCGCCGCCCGGCGGCACCTGGGCCGTCGGCACCGCCTACCGGGCCGGCGACCGCGTCACCCACGCGAGCCGCGCCTACGTCTGCCTCCAGGCCCACACCGCACAGCCCGGCTGGGAACCGCCGTCCGCGCCGGCCCTGTGGCGGGCCGTCTGAGCGGCGACGCACCTCTCGGGCAGGGCGCGCGGCCGGCGCTCAGCCCGAGAACGCCTCGCCGAACGCCCCGTCCCGCTGGTCGACCCCGCTGCACTCCGACGCCGAGTCGTCGCCCGCGCAGCTCCGGTCGCGGAACGTCGCCCACATCGACACCCACGCGATGCCCTTCGCCTCCCCGAACGACCGCACCCGCGCCGCGTCGTCCAGGGTGAACGTCTCGCCCTCGATGTCGTTCTCGCCGATCATCGAGGTCAGCGCCATGCCCTTCCAGGCCGCCGCGTCCGAGGTGCCGAAGATCTCCTTCAGCTGGAGGTGCGCGGCGGTGGCCGAGGTGACGGCGTAGCCGCCCATGTCCCCGTCGTACGACTCGCCGTAGTTCATCGTCATCAGGTTGACGGTGGAGACCTGGACGTCGTACTTGTTCGCCGACTTCAGCAGGGCCAGGGCGGCGGAGTCCAGGCCGGACGGCATCACCGGAAGGGTGAAGGAGACCTCCAGACCGGGGCGTTCCTCCTGGAGCAGGGCGATCGCCCGGGACCGCAGTGCCACCGACGCCGGGTCGGTCAGCTCGTCGCCCTCGATGTCGAAGTCGGCCAGGTCCGAACCGGCCGCGTCCAGGGCGGCGCCGTACGCCTCCGCCAGCTCCGCCGCGCTCTCGCAGGTCGCCGCCAGCTCCTTGCCGGACGCCCCGCCGAAGGAGACGCGGACGGCGGCGCCCGACTCGGTGAGCGCGGAGATCCGGGAGGCCACGGACGCGTCGTCGACGTCGTGCGTGCCGTTCCACCGTGGTGTGCAGCCACTGCCGTCCGAGATCACGAACGCCAGGTTGTAGGCGGCGGGCGAGCCCGCCGAGTCGGTGTCGTAGGCGGTCGTGGCACTGACGTACGGGGCGTAGGCGGTGGTGGTCTCGGACGGGGCGGCGGTGGCGGACCGTTCGGGCGTCGCGGGTGCCGCGTCCGACGAGCCGTCGCCGGACCCCGCGGAGCATCCCGCGGCGCCCAGGGCGACCAGGCACAGCAGACCGGCCGTCGGCTTGAGGATCGGGTTCATCGCCGGAACGTCTCACGCCCGGCTGGGAGCTTGCCCTGAAAATCCGGGCGATCGCCGCCGTCTCTCAGCGCGGCCACAGACTGGGCCGCTTCTCATGGGCGTCCCACAGGAACCCGGTGATCTCGGCACATGAAGGTTCTCTACCTTCCGGGGAATGCATTCCGAGCCTGCCATCGAAAGCCGTGCGGCGGCCGCGCGTGGCCGCCGTCGCAAACGCGACAGCGACTTCGCCGAAGGACCCGTCTTCGTCGACAACTCCGGACGCAGGTCCAGGCTGCTGCGCCGGATCGGCATCCTCCTCGGCGTCGGCTGTCTCGCCTACGCCACCGTCCTCGGCGCCGCCTTCATGGGCTGGGGCACCTCGCTGACCCCGTCCTCGCTGCTGCCCTTCGGCGCCGGCGACCAGGGAGTCCAGGGCGTCCAGGGTCCCGGCGGCGTCCGGCCGGACGGCGGCACGGGCCACCAGGTCGGCCTGCCCGGCAGCGCACCGCCCACCGGCTCCGCCGCACCGTCCCCGTCCGCCCCGGCGACCGCCGACTGACACCCCACGACCGGAACGCAGCCACCCACATGACGACGACTCCCTCCCGCGGCCGGCGCCGTGCCCCCACCCGCATCGAGCGGGCCGCGGGCAAGGCCGCGGCGCTGCAGAAACCGCGTGTCATCCTCGCCCTGCTGCTCCTGCTCGCGCTGACCAGCGTGATGCTGCTCGACGGCTATCTGCGCGCCGAGGTCGGCGGCGACCAGCGCGTGCGTACCGGCGCCGGCGCCGACGACGTGCCGGACGAGGTGCTCGACGGCGGCCCGATTCTCACCTTCCGGGGCGGCCAGGCCACCACCGTCTCGGTGCCCGACAAGACGATCGCGCTCACCTTCGACGACGGCCCCGACCCCACCTGGACGCCGCAGGTGCTGGAGATCCTCGAGGAGTACGACGTACCGGCCACGTTCTTCGTGGTCGGCTCGATGGTCGCGCGCTATCCCGATCTCGTCGCGGACATGGTCGAACAGGGCAACGAGGTCGGCATCCACACCTTCACCCACGTCGACCTGTCGTACCAGAGCGACGCCCGGGTGGAGCGCGAGATGCAGCAGACCCAGCTCGCGCTCGCGGGCGCGGCCGGCATCACCACCACGCTGTTCCGCGCGCCGTACTCCTCGGAGACGGACGCCATCGACAACTACAGCTGGCCCGTCTACCAGAAGCTCGGCGAGGACGGCTACACCAGCGTCTTCATCGACACCGACAGCGACGACTGGAAGCGGCCGGGCGTCTCGAAGATCGTCAAGTGGGCCACGCCGGAGGACGGCGAGGGCGCGTCGGTGCTCTTCCACGACGCGGGCGGTGAGCGTTCGCAGACCATCGAGGCGCTGCCGAAGTACATCGAGAAGATGAAGGCGAAGGGCTACACCTTCACCACCATCAGCGGTGTGCTCCAGGAGGAGAACGCCGGCGGGGCGGCCGCCGGCGCGGCCGGGCAGCCCGGCGGTGCCGCGCCGGACGGCCAGGGCGGCGCCGCGGGCACCACCGCCGGGAACGCCCTCCAGGCCGCGCACCGCGAGGCCACCGGCGTCACCCTGTACGAGGGCAACGCCCTGATCGCGGCGGTCGCCGTCGCCGAGTGGACGGTCCCGGCGCTCTCGGTGGCGCTGATGGTCGTGGGCGTGGCCGTCCTGGGCCGCTTCGGGATGATGCTGATCCTGGCCCGCCGCCACCACCGGGTCCGCAACAGACGCCGCTTCAGCTGGGGACCGAGGGTGACCCGGCCGGTGAGCGTGATCGTCCCGGCGTACAACGAGAAGGAGTGCATCGCCAACACCCTGGAGTCGCTGGCGCGGAGCACCCATCCGATCGAGATCATCGTCGTCGACGACGGCTCCTCGGACGGCACGTCCGAGATCGCGCGCGCCGCGGCGGAGCGGCTCGGCATGACCAACGTCCGCGTCATCCGCCAGGAGAACGCGGGCAAGCCCGCCGCCCTCAACAACGGGGTGCGCAGCGCCAGCCACGACATCGTCGTCATGATGGACGGCGACACCGTCTTCGAACCGGACGCCGTGCACCAGCTGGTGCAGCCCTTCGCCGACCCGAAGGTCGGCGCGGTCGCGGGCAACGCCAAGGTCGGCAACCGCGACACGATCATCGGCGCCTGGCAGCACATCGAGTACGTGATGGGCTTCAACCTCGACCGCCGCATGTACGACCTGCTGCGCTGCATGCCGACGATCCCCGGCGCGATCGGCGCGTTCCGCCGGGACGCCGTGCTGGAGGTCGGCGGCATGAGCGAGGACACCCTCGCCGAGGACACCGACATCACCATCGCCATGCACCGCGCGGGCTGGCAGGTCGTCTACCAGGAGCACGCCAGGGCCTGGACGGAGGCACCGGGCTCGCTGAAGCAGCTGTGGTCCCAGCGCTACCGCTGGTCCTACGGCACGATGCAGGCGCTGTGGAAGCACCGCAAGTCCGTGACCGATTCCGGCCCCTCGGGCCGCTTCGGCCGGGTCGGCATGCCGCTGGTGGTGATCTTCCAGATCGTCACGCCGGTGTGCGCGCCGCTGATCGACGTGTTCACCGCCTACTCGATGATCTTCATCGACTTCCAGGCGGCGCTCTACGCGTGGCTCGCGGTCCTCGGCGTGCAGCTCTTCTGCGCGGCCTACGCCTTCCGCCTGGACCGGGAGAAGTACCGCTACCTGCTGATGATGCCGCTGCAACAGCTCGCCTACCGGCAGATGATGTACCTCGTCCTCATCCACTCCAGCATCACCGCCCTCACCGGCGGCCGGCTGCGCTGGCAGAAGCTGAAGCGGACCGGCGAGGTCGGCACTCCGGCGGGGGCGGGCGGATGAGCTGGGGCCAGGAGCAGCAGGGGTATCCGCAGGGGCACGGCCACGGGTACGGCCAGGGGTACCCGCACGGATACGGCGCCGGCGGGTACGGCCACGAGCAGCAGCCCCAGCCGTACGCGCAGCCGTACACACAGCCGTACACACAGCCGTACGCGCAGCGGTACCCGGAGCACTACGGGCAGGGGGCGCCCGCGGAGTCGACGGCGCCCCTGCCGGTGCTGGAGCCGGAACCCGAGCCGGAGCCGGGACCCGAGCCGGGACCCGAGCCCGAACCGGAACCGGAACCCGAGCCGGCGGAGAGGCCCGCGCGGCCGGGACGCGACCGGTACTTCGACACCCTCCGCGCCGCGGCCCTCGTCCGGGTGGTCAGCTATCACACGTTCGGATGGGCCTGGGCCGGGCTGGTCTTCCCGTCGATGGGGATCATGTTCGGCCTGGCCGGCACGCTGATGGCGAAGTCGCTGGAGCGTCCGGCGGTGCGGGTGCTGCGCGGCCGGGTGCGCCGGCTGCTGCCGCCGTTCTGGTTCTGGGGCCTCTTCGTGGTCGTGGCGATGCTGATCCACGGCTGGATGCCCGGCTGGCAGATCGTCTACTGGATCGTCCCGCTCGGCGATCCGCCCGGCGACGCCTGGGGCGAGCAGGCCTGGGAGATCCTCTGGTACCTGCGGACCTACCTCTGGTTCGTGCTCCTCTCCCCGCTGCTGCTGCGGGTGTTCCGGCTGGCCCCGGTCCCGGTGCTGCTGCTCTCGCTCGCGCCGATCGCGGTCCTCACCTTCGCCTGGCAGCCGCCGGAGTCCCGCTTCGGCAGCGCGCTGTGGGACCTGGCGACGTATCTCTTCTGCTGGCTGCTCGGCTTCGCCCACCGCGACGGGGTGCTGCGCCGGCTGAGCGCGGCGGCGGTCGTCTGCGCCTCGGCGGCGGCGCTGGCGTACGGCGGCTGGTACGCCCTCGCGCACCAGGCCGAGTACGGCACCTACGACCTGGACGAGATCCCGCTCGCGCAGGCCTTCTGGTCGGCCGGCTTCGTGACGCTGCTGATGTACTTCAAGGCGGACTTCTCGTGGCTGGCCCGCTTCCCGCGGCTGGACCGGGTGGTGAGTGTCTTCAACGCCCGCGCGGTGACGATCTACCTCTGGCACGAGCTCGCGCTGATCCTCGCGGTGCCGCTGATCGACCAGTTCTGGAAGGTGCCCGCCTTCGAGGCCCACCTGCCGCTGGAGAGCCAGTGGTTCATGTTCGGGGTGGGCTGGGTGCTGATCGCGGTGTTCGTGCTGCTGTGCGGCTGGGTGGAGGACGTGGCGGCGAAGCGCGGGCCGCGGCTGCTTCCGTGAGGCCGTCCCGCGAGCCCGTGCGGCCGTACTGCAACAATGAGGGCGTGACCCGCGCATCCCTGGACAAGCAGCCGCACGAAGTCGCCTCGATGTTCGACGACGTGGCGGACCGGTACGACCTCACCAACGATGTGCTGTCCCTCGGACAGGACCGGGTGTGGCGCAAGGAAGTGGCCAAGGCCGTCGACGCGCGGCCCGCGCAGAAGATCCTGGACCTGGCCGCCGGTACGGCGACCTCCTCGCTGCCCTTCGCCCGCACCGGCGCCTACGTCGTCCCCTGCGACTTCTCCCTCGGCATGCTCCGGGTGGGCAAGCGGAAGCACCCGTGGCTGCCGCTGACCGCGGGGGACGCGACCCGGCTGCCGTTCAAGGACGACGTCTTCGACGCCGTCACCATCTCCTTCGGACTGCGCAACGTGCAGGACACCGAGGCGGCGCTGCGCGAGCTGTACCGGGTGACGCGGCCCGGCGGACGGGTCGTGATCTGCGAGTTCTCGCACCCGACCTGGGCGCCGTTCCGCACTGTCTACACCGAGTACCTGATGCGCGCGCTGCCGCCGGTGGCCCGCGCGGTGTCGTCGAGCCCGGACGCGTACGTCTACCTCGCCGAGTCCATCCGCGCCTGGCCCGACCAGTCGGCCCTGGCCGAACTGCTCAAGGGCGCGGGCTGGTCGCGGGTGGCCTGGCGCAACCTCACCGGCGGCGTGGTGGCGCTGCACCGGGGCTTCAAGGACAGCTGAAAGCCGCACCGGTCAGCCGGGCGACGCCTCAGAGCGAGCTGAGCGGGGCCGTCGCCCGGTGCTCCGGCGGTGCGGCCGCCTCGCGCCGGATGCCGCCGTGCGGCGGCCGCGGCAGCCGGGGCTCACGGACGCCCGAGCCGCCGCCGCCCTCGCCCTCGCCGAACTCGAACCAGACGGTGACCACGGCCCCACGCGGGATCTCGGCGCCGGGCGGCGGGTACTGCCGTACGACGTAGTCGACGACGGTGCGGTGGAAGTCGGGCCGGTCGGGTGCGGCGAGCAGCACGCCCTGCGCCTCGGCCGTCTCACGGGCGTCCACGGCCATCAGTCCGACGAGCCGCGGCACACGCACTTCGGGTGTTTTGGGTGGTATTCGCACAGATGTCACCCCCAGCGGTACTGGCAGGGTAACCGCCCGGGGGTGCCGTCCGGAAGCGTCAGGTGTCTTTCCGTAGCCGACAACTACGCTGCGTCACAGCGCCAGTCGGTAGCAGTGCCCCTGCTGCTTCGACTCGGGGGTCGTGAAGGTCTCGGCGAGGTGCATGCCGAGGCGTCTGGTGACCGCGATCGAGCGGGTGTTGCGGGCGTTCACCATCGCCACCACGTCCGGCACGCCCGCCGCGCGCACCCGCTCCAGCGTGGTCTTCGCGGCCGCCGTCACATAGCCCCGCCCCCAGTGCTCGCGGCCCAGCCGCCAGCCGATCTCGATCTCCCCGGCCGGACCCCACGCGTACGGCCAGGGCTGGGCGCCGGTGAAGCCGATGACCCGGTCCTCCTCGTCCAGCATGGTCCACAGACAGAAGCCGAGCTCGGCGTCGTGCTTGCGCTGGCGGGCCGTCAGCTCCTCGTAGACGGAGAGCCCGGCGGAGCGGCCGCCGTGGAACTCCATGACGTCCGGGTGGTCGAAGACCCGGTGCCAGGCGACGGCGTCCTCGTCGGTGGGGACGCGCAGCCGTACGACGGGGAGCGTTCTGTTCACGGGGCAGCCCTTCAGCCGGTTGATCAATTGTGCTGAATAGACTGCCCATGTCCAGTGCCGGTCGGCACGCAGATTTCGAACTTGGGGAGATCCCGCCGTGACCGAGCCCCTCCTCTCCGACAACACCGCCGATGTGATCGTCGTGGGCGCGGGGCCCGCGGGTTCCACGACGGCGTACCACCTCGCCAAGGCCGGTCTCGACGTCCTGCTGCTGGAGAAGACCGAGTTCCCGCGCGAGAAGGTGTGCGGCGACGGCCTCACCCCGCGCGCGGTCAAGCAGCTCGTCGCCATGGGCATCGACGTCTCCGAGGAGGCCGGCTGGCTGCGCAACAAGGGCCTGCGCATCATCGGCGGCGGTGTCCGGCTCCAGCTCGACTGGCCGGATCTCGCCTCCTTCCCCGACTACGGCCTGGTCCGCAAGCGCGACGACTTCGACGAGCAGCTGGCCCGGCAGGCGCAGAAGGCGGGCGCCCGGCTCTACGAGCGCTGCAACGTCTCCGGCCCGGTCGTCGACGACCGCACCGGCCGCATCACCGGCGTGACCGCCAAGCTCGGTGAGGAGAAGCGCGAAGTCACCTTCCACGCCCCGCTCGTGGTCGCCGCCGACGGCAACTCCACCCGGCTGTCCCTGGCGATGGGCCTGCACCGCCGCGAGGACCGGCCGATGGGCGTGGCCGTACGGACGTACTTCGAAAGCCCCCGCCACGAGGACGACTACCTGGAGTCCTGGCTGGAGCTGTGGGACCGCCGCGGCCCCGGCGAGGACCGGCTGCTGCCGGGCTACGGCTGGATCTTCGGCATGGGCGACGGCACGTCCAACGTCGGCCTCGGTGTCCTCAACACCTCCGACTCCTTCAAGGAGCTGGACTGGCGCGAGGTGCTGAAGGCCTGGTGCGCGTCGATGCCCGAGGACTGGGGCTACACCCCGGAGAACATGACCGGCCCGATCCGCGGCGCGGCCCTGCCCATGGCCTTCAACCGCCAGCCGCACTACACCCGCGGCCTGCTGCTGGTCGGCGACGCCGGCGGTCTGGTGAACCCCTTCAACGGCGAGGGCATCGCCTACGCCATGGAGTCCGGGCAGATCGCCGCCGACGTCATCGTCCAGGCGCACGCCCGCTCCACCCCGGCCGGCCGCGAACTGGCCCTCCAGCGCTACCCGCGCGTCCTGAAGGACACCTACGGCGGCTACTACACGCTTGGCCGCGCCTTCGTGAAGCTCATCGGCAACCCGAAGGTCATGAAGATCGCGGCCCAGCGGGGCCTGACGCATCCGGTGCTGATGAAGTTCACCCTGAAGATGCTCGCCAACCTCACCGACCCGACGGGCGGCGACGCGATGGACCGCATCATCAACGGGCTGAGCAAGGTGGCCCCGAAGGCCTGAGCCGCACCACGCCGAAAGGGCCGCAGCCCCCGAGCGGCTGCGGCCCTTTTTCGTGCCATTCGCTACGACTGTCAGAGAACCACGACGGTCAGAGAACCAAGAGGTTCAGAGAACGCGGACCGCGCCCGACGCCGGGTAGCCGGACAGGTCCTGGATGACGACGCCCTTGGAGGGGTTCGCGGCGTCCAGGTACTGGCCGTTCCCGATGTACACGCCCACGTGGTACGCGGAGCCCTTGCCGCCCCAGTACAGGATGTCGCCGACCGCGAGGTTCGACAGGGAGACCTCGGTGCCCATCATCGACTGGTCCTGCGAGACGCGCGGCAGGTCCACGCCGACCTCACGGAAGGCCGCCTGGACGAGGCTGGAGCAGTCCCACGCGTTGGGGCCGGTGGCGCCCATGACGTAGGCGTCGCCCACCTGTGCCCGGAGGAAGGCGATGACCGTCGCGACGCTGCCGCCGGCCGGCGCGGAGACGTTCGTGTCGGCGGAGGCGGACGTGGTGGTGGTGGCCGCGGTGAGGGTGGCCCGCTCGGCGTCACGGGCGGCGCGCTCGGCGGCGGCCTTGCGCGCGGCCTCCTCGGCCTCCTTCTTGGCCTCGGCCTTCTTCTTGGCCACGGCCAGGTCGGCCTTGGCCTCCTTGGCGGCCTGGGCGGCGGCCGCGTCACGCTCGGCCTGCAGCTCGTAGTTCGCGGCGGCCAGCTCCGTGGCGTCCGCGGACTGGGCGACCTGGGCGGCCAGGTCGGCCGTCAGGGTGGGCAGTTCGAGCGTCTGGGTCACCGGTTCGGCGGCGATCGCCGACCCCGACGCACCGGCCACTGCCACGGTGCTGAGGATGCCACCGGCAACTCCGGCCCGCATCGCGATCGTCGACGCGCTGCGGCGGGGTTTCCGGTGGCTGCGTATGTGAGCGGTGTGGGACATGAGAACAAGCGGTATCAGGGCCTCCTTCATACCTTCAAGAAACGTGGCCTGCGCCACAGTTGTTCAATCGGGCCGCGGAAACCTCGTCGTCACACTCTTTATTGACGCCGTAACGGACATTGCGGACTCACCCTCTCAAGCCTGTGATCATGGGCTTTCGTCGTTACGCCCGAATTGCCCGCGGCCTACCATCGGTTGGGGTGGTTGGCCAAGCCCGGTTCTCAGAGCCCTCTCATGAATGTGGCCGAGGTCACGGAACGGTCGCCCGCGGGGGTGCGTCCCGCGTGCGACTCGGCGGTCGGCGAGCTCGTGAACGCGTGCACGCGTCCACATCCCGCCCCGCGACTCCCTCCGAGGTGTGAACGGCGCCCTCTATCAAGAGATCCGGTCCAAGGCCAATTTGCATGCAAGGGAAGTCTCTTGATATTGAGACGCCCCTCCCGAGCTGCGGCGACGAGCGAAAATGTCACCTCTCGTGATCACTCTGACGCTTCGCGTACGAAGATCACCGCTCATACGACTTCATGATCCTTCGTCAGGTGGTGGAGATCACAAAGCTTGTGGAATACCCCGTGTCGCAGATCACAGAGCGCCGGGCATAAGATGCGAGGCAGTTGGGCTTGTGACCTGCTTCACATGTTCTCGATCTTCGCCGGGACCAAAGGGGTTCGTGGGACTGGTGGGGCGGATGTGAGCCCGATGCACTTCCGCCAGCAGTCAGTGCCGACTGAGAGGAGCGAGGAGCGGTGAACGCGTATGCGCCCATCCTCGTACTGGGAGCCCTCGGGGCAGGCTTTGCGATCTTCTCCGTGGTCATGGCCACGCTGATCGGTCCGAAGCGGTACAACCGCGCCAAGCTCGAAGCCTACGAGTGCGGGATCGAGCCGACCCCCACGCCGGCCGGCGGCGGGCGATTCCCCATCAAGTACTACCTGACGGCGATGCTCTTCATCGTCTTCGACATCGAGATCGTCTTCCTCTACCCCTGGGCCGTCACCTTCGACGCCCTGGGTGTGTTCGGGCTCGTGGAGATGCTGCTCTTCGTGCTCACCGTCTTCGTCGCCTACGCCTACGTATGGCGGCGCGGCGGCCTGGAATGGGACTGAGGGGCCTTTAGTCATGGGACTCGAAGAAAAACTGCCGAGCGGCTTCCTGCTGACCACCGTCGAGCAGGCCGCCGGCTGGGTGCGCAAGGCGTCGGTCTTCCCCGCCACCTTCGGCCTCGCCTGCTGCGCCATCGAGATGATGACCACCGGCGCCGGCCGCTACGACCTGGCGCGCTTCGGCATGGAGGTCTTCCGCGGATCGCCGCGCCAGGCCGACCTGATGATCGTCGCCGGGCGGGTCAGCCAGAAGATGGCGCCGGTGCTGCGGCAGGTCTACGACCAGATGCCGAACCCCAAGTGGGTGATCTCGATGGGCGTCTGCGCCTCCTCGGGCGGCATGTTCAACAACTACGCCATCGTCCAGGGCGTCGACCACATCGTCCCCGTCGACATCTACCTCCCCGGCTGCCCGCCGCGGCCCGAGATGCTGATGGACGCCATCCTCAAGCTCCACCAGAAGATCCAGGGCTCCAAGCTCGGGGTGAACGCGGAGGAGGCGGCCCGCGAGGCGGAGGAAGCGGCGCTCAAGGCCCTGCCGACGATCGAGATGAAGGGGCTGCTGCGGTGAGCGACGCGAACGGCACCAACGGCGCCAACCCCGAGAAGGACCTCAGCGCCTCCAACCTCCCCGGCCAGCGCGGCCAGGGCGGCGAGGAGATCCGCGTCCAGCGGGGCATGTTCGGCGCCGAGAACGGCGGGGACACCTCCGGCTACGGCGGCCTGGTCCGCTCGGTCCGGCTCCCGGGACCGGCGAGCCGCCCCTACGGAGGCTGGTTCGACGAGGTCGCCGACGAACTGGAGGGCGCTCTGGAGGAGCAGGGACTGCTCCCGGAGAACGCCATCGAGAAGACGGTCGTCGACCGCGACGAACTGACCTTCCACATCGAACGCGAGCACCTGGTCCGTGTCGCCCGCACCCTGCGCGACGACCCGGCCCTGCGCTTCGAGCTGTGCACCGGCGTCAGCGGCGTCCACTACCCGAACGACACGGGCCGTGAGCTGCACGCCGTCTACCACCTGCGCTCGATCACCCACAACCGGCTGATCCGGCTGGAGGTCAGCGCCCCCGACGCCGACCCGCGCATCCCGTCCCTGGTCCCGGTCTATCCGACCAACGACTGGCACGAGCGCGAGACCTACGACTTCTTCGGGATCGTCTTCGACGGTCACCCGGCCCTGACGCGGATCATGATGCCGGACGACTGGCAGGGCCATCCGCAGCGCAAGGACTATCCCCTCGGCGGCATCCCCGTCGAGTACAAGGGCGCCCAGATCCCGGCTCCGGACCAGCGGAGGTCGTACTCGTGAGCACTTCGCACGCCTCTCCTCGGGAGACCACCGAGGGCACGGTCTACACGGTCACCGGTGGCGACTGGGACGAGGTCGTCCAGACCGCGGCCAAGGCCGACGACGAGCGCATCGTCGTCAACATGGGCCCGCAGCACCCGTCCACCCACGGAGTGCTCCGCCTGATCCTGGAGATCGAGGGCGAGACGGTCACCGAGGCCCGCTGCGGCATCGGCTACCTCCACACCGGCATCGAGAAGAACCTCGAGTTCCGGACCTGGACGCAGGGCACCACGTTCGTGACGCGCATGGACTACCTGACGTCCTTCTTCAACGAGACGGCCTACTGTCTCGCCGTCGAGAAACTGCTCGGCATCGAGGACCAGATCACCGAGCGCGCCAAGATCATCCGAGTGCTCCTGATGGAGCTGAACCGGATGTCCTCCCACCTGGTGTGCATCGCCACCGGCGGCATGGAGCTGGGCGCCACCACGATCATGATCTACGGATTCCGGGATCGTGAACTGATTCTCGACATCTACGAGCTCATCACCGGCCTGCGCATGAACCACGCGTTCATCCGCCCCGGCGGACTCGCCCAGGACCTGCCGCCCGGCGCGGTGGACCAGATCCGCGAGTTCGTGAAGAAGATGAAGAAGAACCTCCCGGAGTACGACAAGCTCGCCACCGGGAATCCCATCTTCAAGGCCCGTATGCAGGACATCGGCCACCTCGACCTGGCCGGCTGCATGGCCCTCGGCGCCACCGGCCCGATCCTGCGCTCCACCGGTCTCCCGCACGACCTGCGCAAGACGCAGCCCTACTGCGACTACGAGACCTACGACTTCGACGTCCCCACCACCGACACCTGCGACGCCTACGGCCGCTTCCTGATCCGCCTGGAGGAGATGCGCCAGTCGCTCAGGATCGTCGAGCAGTGCCTGGACCGGCTCCAGCCCGGCCCGGTCATGGTCGCCGACAAGAAGATCGCCTGGCCCGCCCAGCTCGCCCTGGGCCCGGACGGACTGGGCAACTCCCTCGACCACATCAAGAAGATCATGGGCACCTCCATGGAGGCCCTGATCCACCACTTCAAGCTGGTCACCGAGGGCTTCCGGGTCCCGCCGGGACAGGCGTACGCGGCCGTCGAGTCGCCCAAGGGCGAACTCGGAGTGCACGCCGTGTCCGACGGCGGCACCCGCCCCTACCGGGTCCACTTCCGCGACCCGTCCTTCACCAACCTTCAGGCCATGGCGGCGATGTGCGAGGGCGGCCAGGTCGCCGACGTCATCGTCGCCGTCGCGTCCATCGACCCCGTGATGGGAGGCGTCGACCGGTGACCACCTCTTCTTCGGAGCGAGCCGAGCGAGGCGTCAGCCTGGGCATGCCCGAGCTGCCCGCGCCCGACTACCCGGACGACGTCCGGACCCGCCTGGAGCGGGACGCGCGCGAGGTGATCGCCCGCTACCCCGACTCCCGGTCCGCCCTGCTGCCGCTGCTGCACCTGGTGCAGTCGGAGGAGGGTCATGTCACGCGCACCGGCATGCGGTTCTGCGCGGAGATGCTCGGCCTGGCCACCGCCGAGGTCACCGCCGTCGCCACCTTCTACACCATGTACCGGCGCAAGCCCTCCGGCGACTACCAGGTGGGCGTCTGCACCAACACGCTGTGCGCGGTGATGGGCGGTGACGCGATCTTCGAGGCGCTCCAGGAGCACCTGGGCGTCGGCAACGGCGAGACCACCGACGACGGCAAGGTCACGCTGGAGCACATCGAGTGCAACGCGGCCTGCGACTTCGCGCCGGTCGTGATGGTCAACTGGGAGTTCTTCGACAACCAGACGCCGCAGAGCGCCCGGCGGCTCGTCGACGACCTGCGCGCGGGGACCCCGGTCTCGCCCACCCGCGGGGCACCGCTGTGCACCTTCAAGGAGACCGCCCGCATCCTCGCGGGCTTCCCCGACGAGCGCGAGGGCGCCGTCGAAGCCGGCGGCAGCGCCGGGCCCGCCTCCCTGGTGGGCCTGCGCCTGGCCAAGGGAGAGACCGGCGCCGCGCGCGTGGTCCACCCGCGCGAGGGCGGGCCGCACGACGAGCCGCAGGACCGGGCCGTCCACGAGCCGTCGCCCACCCGGCACCTCAGCTCGCACGACGCGCCGCAGGACACATCGGCATCCGACCCGGCCCACCCGGCCGGGCCCACCGCCGAGGAGGGGGAGTGATGACCTTGGCAGCCGAGCTGAAAGACACCAGCCCCGAGAAGCTGCTCTCGCCGGTGCTGTCGGCCTTCTGGGACGAGGACCGCTCCTGGTCCCTGGACGTCTACCGCAGGCACGAGGGCTACGAGGGACTGCGCAAGGCGCTCGCCATGTCGCCGGACGACGTGATCGCGTACGTCAAGGAGTCCGGTCTGCGCGGCCGCGGCGGCGCGGGATTCCCGACCGGGATGAAGTGGCAGTTCATCCCCCAGGGAGACGGCAAACCGCACTATCTCGTCGTCAACGCCGACGAGTCGGAGCCGGGGACCTGCAAGGACATCCCGCTCCTCTTCGCGAACCCGCACAGCCTCATCGAGGGCATCGTCATCGCGTGTCACGCCATCAGGTCGTCGCACGCCTTCATCTATCTGCGGGGCGAGGTCGTCCCGGTCCTGCGGCGGTTGCACGAGGCCGTGCGCGAGGCCTACGCGGCGGGCTACCTCGGCGAGAACATCCTGGGCAGCGGACTCGACCTCGAACTCACCGTGCACGCCGGCGCCGGCGCGTACATCTGCGGTGAGGAGACCGCGCTGCTGGACTCGCTCGAAGGCCGCCGTGGTCAACCGCGGCTGCGTCCCCCCTTCCCGGCCGTCGCCGGCCTCTACGCCTGCCCCACTGTGGTGAACAACGTCGAGTCGATCGCCTCGGTTCCCGCCATCATGAAGAACGGCAAGGACTGGTTCAGGTCGATGGGCAGCGAGAAGTCCCCGGGCTTCACGCTCTACTCGCTCAGCGGCCACGTCGCCAGCCCCGGCCAGTACGAGGCCCCGCTCGGCATCACCCTGCGCCAGCTGCTCGACATGAGCGGCGGGATGCGGCCCGGCCACCGGCTGAAGTTCTGGACGCCGGGCGGCTCCTCCACACCGATGTTCACCGACGAGCACCTCGACGTCCCGCTGGACTACGAGGGCGTCGGCGCGGCCGGCTCCATGCTCGGCACCAAGGCCCTGCAGTGCTTCGACGAGACGACCTGCGTGGTCCGCGCCGTCACCCGCTGGACCGAGTTCTACGCCCACGAGTCCTGCGGCAAGTGCACCCCGTGCCGCGAGGGCACCTACTGGCTGGTGCAGCTGCTGCGGGACATCGAGGCCGGCAAGGGCACCTTGTCCGACCTCGACAAGCTGAACGACATCGCCGACAACATCAACGGCAAGTCCTTCTGCGCCCTCGGCGACGGTGCCGCCTCGCCGATCTTCTCCTCGCTGAAGTACTTCCGCGAGGAGTACGAGCAGCACATCACGGGCCGCGGCTGCCCCTTCGACCCGGCCAGGTCGACGGCCTGGGCCGACCACCGCACGGAGGTGAACGCATGACGGTGACCACGAGCGCTCCCTCCGGCGGAGGAGAGGCGGCAGTGCCGCCCGAGGATCTCGTGACGCTGACCGTCGACGGCGCCGAGATCAGCGTGCCCAAGGGCACCCTGGTCATCCGCGCCGCCGAACAGCTCGGCATCGAGATCCCCCGGTTCTGCGACCACCCCCTCCTCGACCCGGCCGGCGCCTGCCGCCAGTGCATCGTCGAGGTCGAGGGCCAGCGCAAGCCGATGGCGTCCTGCACCATCACCTGCACCGACGGGATGGTGGTCAAGACCCACCTCACCTCGCCGGTCGCGGAGAAGGCGCAGAAGGGTGTGATGGAGCTGCTGCTCATCAACCACCCGCTGGACTGCCCGGTCTGCGACAAGGGCGGCGAGTGCCCGCTGCAGAACCAGGCGATGTCGCACGGCAACGAGGAGTCCCGCTTCGAGGGCCGCAAGCGGACCTACGAGAAGCCCGTGCCGATCTCCACCCAGGTGCTGCTCGACCGCGAGCGGTGCGTGCTGTGCGCGCGCTGCACCCGGTTCTCCAACCAGGTCGCCGGCGACCCGATGATCGAGCTGATCGAGCGGGGCGCGCTCCAGCAGGTCGGCACCGGCGAGGGCGACCCGTTCGAGTCGTACTTCTCCGGCAACACCATCCAGATCTGCCCGGTCGGCGCGCTCACCTCGGCGGCCTACCGGTTCCGCTCCCGCCCCTTCGACCTGGTCTCCTCGCCGTCGGTGTGCGAGCACTGCGCCGGCGGCTGCGCGACCCGCACCGACCACCGGCGCGGCAAGGTCATGCGGCGGCTCGCCGCGAACGACCCCGAGGTGAACGAGGAGTGGATCTGCGACAAGGGGCGCTTCGCGTTCCGGTACGCGCAGCAGCGGGACCGTCTCGACACGCCGCTGGTGCGCAACGCGGCCGGCGTCCTGGAGCCCGCCTCCTGGCCGGAGGCCCTGGAGGCGGCCGCGCGAGGGCTGCTGGCCGCGCGCGGCCGGGCCGGGGTGCTGACCGGCGGGCGGCTGACCGTCGAGGACGCCTACGCGTACAGCAAGTTCGCGCGGGTGGCGCTCGACACCAACGACATCGACTTCCGCGCACGCGTGCACAGCGGCGAGGAGGCCGACTTCCTGGCCGCCCGGATCGCGGGCCGCGGCCGGGACCTCGACCGCACGGGTGTCACCTACACCTCCCTGGAGCAGGCGCCCGCCGTCCTGCTCGTCGGCTTCGAGTCCGAGGAGGAGGCGCCCGGCGTCTTCCTGCGGCTGCGCAAGGCCTGGCGCAAGCACGGCCAGCGGGTCTTCGCGCTCGCCACCCACGCCACCCGGGGCCTTCAGAAGGCGGGCGGCACGCTGCTGCCGGCCGCACCCGGCACCGAGACCGAGTGGCTGGACGCGCTCACCGCCGGCACCGGCCTGGACGAGGCCGGGACCCTCGCCTCGGAGGCGCTGCGGGCCGAGGGCGCGGTGATCGTCGTCGGTGAGCGGCTCGCCGGAGTCGTCGGCGGCCTGACCGCCGTGGTCCGGGCCGCGACCGCGACCGGGGCACGGCTGGTGTGGATCCCGCGGCGGGCCGGGGAGCGCGGTGCCGTCGAGGCCGGTGCGCTGCCGTCGCTGCTGCCGGGCGGGCGTCCGGCCACCGACCCGCGCGCGCGGGAGGAGGTCGCCTCGGTGTGGGGCGTCGCCGAACTGCCGCACCGCTACGGCCGGGACACCGGTCAGATCGTCGAGGCCGCCGCCACCGGCGAACTGGCGGCGCTGCTCGTCGCCGGTGTCGAGGTGGCCGACCTGCCGGACCCGGCACGCGCGCGTGCCGCGCTCGCCGAGGTCGGCTTCCTGGTCTCGCTCGAACTGCGGCCCAGCGAGGTCACCGAGCACGCGGACGTCGTGCTGCCGGTCGCCGCGGTCGCCGAGAAGGCGGGCACCTTCCTCAACTGGGAGGGCCGCGTCCGCCTGTTCGAGGCCGCGCTCAAGCCCGACCAGATGACCCGGCGCCTGCCGCCCACCGACGCGCGAGCGCTCCAGATGCTGGCCGACGCCATGGACGTACACCTCGGGCTGCCGGATCTGCGGACCGCGCGCGCGGAGCTGAACCGGCTCGGCGCCTGGGACGGTCCGCGGGCCACCGATCCGCGCGAGAGCGCCGGCCCGCTGCCCCGGCCCGCCGCCGGTGAGGCGGTGCTCGCCGGCCACCGGCTGCTGCTCGACCAGGGCCTGCTCCAGCAGGGTGACGAGGCCCTGGCCGGCACCCGGCACGCCGCCCACGCGCGCGTGTCGGCCGCCACGGCCGCCGAGTCCGGGGTCAAGGACGGCGACGCGCTCGCGGTGACCGGCCCCGCCGGCACCGTCGAACTGCCGCTGCTGATCACCGAGATGCCCGACCGCGTGGTGTGGCTGCCGCTGAACTCCACCGGCGGCGGCGTCGCCGGTGACACCGGGGCGCGGCCCGGCTCCCTCGTCCGTATCGGCCCGGCGACGCTCGCGACCGCGGCCCCCGAGGAGGTGGAGGCATGAGCGCGTACCTCGCCGCTGAAGACCTCTCGATGTTCGGCCACGACCCCTGGTGGCTGGTCGTCGTCAAGGCGGTGTTCTGCTTCGCCTTCCTGATGGTGACCGTGCTGTTCTCCATCGTGTGGGAGCGCAAGGTCGTCGCCTGGATGCAGCTGCGCATCGGCCCCAACCGGCACGGCCCTTGGGGCATGCTCCAGTCGCTCGCCGACGGCATCAAGCTGATGCTCAAGGAGGACGTCATCGTCCGGCGCGCGGACAAGGTGGTCTACGTCCTCGCGCCGATCGTCGCGGCCATCCCGGCCTTCATGGCGATCGCGGTGATCCCCTTCGGCCCGGCCGGCAACGAGATCTCGATCTTCGGCCAGCGCACCACGATGCAGCTCACCGACCTGCCGATCGCGATGCTCTACATCCTCGCGGTCGCCTCGGTCGGCATCTACGGCATCGTGCTGGCGGGCTGGAGCTCCGGCTCGACGTACCCGCTGCTCGGCGGACTGCGCTCGTGCGCGCAGATGATCTCCTACGAGATCGCCATGGGCGCCGCGTTCGCCTCGGTGTTCCTCTACTCCGGGTCGATGTCGACCTCGGCGATCGTCGAGGCCCAGCAGGACCGCTGGTACGTGATCCTGCTGCCGGTCTCCTTCGTCATCTACATCGTCACGATGATCGGCGAGACCAACCGCGCCCCCTTCGACATGCCGGAGTCCGAGGGCGACCTGGTCGGCGGCTTCAACACCGAGTACTCGTCGATCAAGTTCGCGATGTTCATGCTCGCCGAGTACGTGAACATGGTGACGGTCTCGGCCGTGTCCGTGACGCTCTTCCTGGGCGGCTGGCGGGCCCCGTGGCCGGTCAGCACCTTCTGGGAGGGCGCGAACCACGGCTGGTGGCCGATGCTCTGGTTCGTCGTCAAGGTGCAGCTGCTGCTGTTCTTCTTCATCTGGCTGCGCGGCACCCTGCCACGGGTCCGCTACGACCAGCTGATGAAGCTCGGCTGGAAGGTCCTCATCCCGGTCTCCGTGGTCTGGCTGATGCTCGTCGCCACCGTGCGGACCCTGCGCAACGAGAACTACGACTTCGCCGACATCGCCCTCTACGTGGGCGGCGGAGTCCTCGCCCTGCTGCTGCTCTCCTTCGTCGCGGACTTCCTCCGCGACCGCGGGAAGCCGGCCGAGGCGCCCGCCCGCACCGAGCCCGCGTTCGACCCGATGGCCGGCGGGTTCCCCGTGCCGCCGCTGCCGGGACAGGAGCTGCCCGCGGCACCGCGGCGCCGCTCGCGCCGGGAGCGGGAGCTGATTGTCAGTGGCGGCCCCGATACTCAGAGTGACGGATCGCTGGATGGAAAGGAGGCGTCCGATGGCTGAGGAGCCCAAGGAGTCCGGACAGACCAAGCCCGGTTTCCAGAACCCCGTGGCCGGCTTCGGCGTGACCTTCAAGGCCATGTTCAAGAAGCGGCTGACCGAGCAGTACCCGGAGCAGCAGAAGACCACCGCTCCGCGCTTCCACGGACGGCACCAGCTCAACCGCCATCCGGACGGCCTGGAGAAGTGCGTGGGCTGCGAGCTGTGCGCCTGGGCCTGTCCCGCCGACGCGATCTACGTGGAGGGCGCGGACAACACCGAGGAGGAGCGCTACTCCCCGGGCGAGCGGTACGGCCGGGTGTACCAGATCAACTACGCCCGCTGCATCCTGTGCGGCCTGTGCATCGAGGCCTGCCCCACCCGGGCGCTGACCATGACCAACGAGTTCGAGCTGGCCGACTCCAGCCGCGCCAACCTCATCTACACCAAGGAACAGCTGCTGGCCGGCCTCGAGGACGGCATGGTCGACACCCCGCACGCGATCTACCCGGGGACCGACGAGCAGGACTACTACCGCGGCCTGGTGACCGAGGCCGCGCCCGGCACCGAGCGTCAGGTCGCCGTCTCCAAGGGAGAGACCGTGCAGGAGGCGGCCTCGACCTTCGGCGCGGACGAACCGGCGTCGGAGAAGGTGATCGGCCGATGACCGCGCAGCTCGCCGCCTACACCACCTCGACCGGAGAGGCCGTCCAGTTCTGGATCCTCGGCACGGTCGCGGTGATCGGCGCCCTGTGCACCGTCCTGATGAAGAGGGCCGTGCACAGCGCGCTCTGCCTGGCCGGCACCATGATCGTGCTGGCGGTGTTCTACCTCGCCAACGGCGCCTACTTCCTGGGCATCGTGCAGATCGTCGTCTACACCGGCGCGATCATGATGCTGTTCCTGTTCGTGGTGATGCTCGTCGGCGTCACCGCGGCGGACTCCCTGAAGGAGACCATCAAGGGCCAGCGCTGGCTGGCCGCCCTGTGCGGGCTCGGCTTCGGCATCCTGCTGGTCGGCGGCATCGGCAACGCCTCGCTGACCGAGTTCGACGGCCTCGGCGCGGCGAACGCGGGCGGAAACGTGGAGGGCCTGGCGGCCCTGATCTTCACCAAGTACGTCTTCGCCTTCGAACTCACCGGCGCCCTGCTGATCACGGCCGCCGTCGGCGCCATGGTGCTCACCCACCGCGAGCGCACCGAGCGGGCCAAGACCCAGCGGGAACTGGCCGAGGAGCGCGTCCGCGAGGGCAAGCACCTCCCGCCGCTGCCCGCCCCGGGTGTCTACGCCCGGCACAACGCCGTGGACATCGCGGGCCTGCTGCCCGACGGCACCCCCTCGGAGCTCACGGTCAGCAAGACGCTGCGGGAGCGCGGCCAGATCCGGGACGTCTCCACGGAGGCCCTGAACGACCTGCGGGCGCTGGAGCAGCGCGCGCAGGAGCGTCTGGAGCGGACCGGGGTCGAGCCGACGGCCGGCAAGCGGACCGAGGAGGCGTCGAAGTGAACCCGGTCAACTACCTGTATCTCGCGGCCCTGTTGTTCACGATCGGCGCCACCGGCGTGCTGATCAGGCGGAACGCGATCGTGCTGTTCATGTGCGTGGAGCTGATGCTCAACGCCTGCAACCTCGCGTTCGTCGCCTTCTCCCGGATGCACGGCAACCTCGACGGCCAGGTCATCGCGTTCTTCACGATGGTCGTCGCCGCCGCGGAGGTCGTGGTCGGGCTCGCGATCATCGTGTCGCTGTTCCGTGCCCGCCACTCGGCCTCGGTCGACGACGCCAGCCTGATGAAGCTCTAAGGGGTCGCTGAAGTGGAGAACCTGATTGCGCTGCTGATCGCGGCGCCCCTGCTCGGAGCGGCCGTCCTGCTGTGCGGCGGCCGGCGGCTCGACGCCGTCGGCCACTGGCTCGGCACGGCACTGGCGTTCGTCTCCTTCGTCCTCGGCGCGGTCCTCTTCGCCGATCTGCTCGGCAAGGACGCCGAAAGCCGCACCCTCACCCAGGACCTGTTCAGCTGGATCCCGGTCGAGGGCTTCCAGGCGGACGTCGCCTTCCGCCTCGACCAGCTGTCGATGACGTTCGTGCTGCTGATCACGGGCGTGGGCTCGCTGATCCACCTGTACTCGATCGGGTACATGGAGCACGACGAGCGGCGGCGCCGCTTCTTCGGCTACCTGAACCTGTTCCTCGCGGCGATGCTGCTGCTCGTCCTCGCCGACAACTACCTGCTGCTGTACGTCGGCTGGGAGGGCGTCGGTCTCGCCTCCTACCTGCTGATCGGCTTCTGGCAGCACAAGCCCAGCGCCGCCACGGCCGCGAAGAAGGCCTTCCTGGTCAACCGGGTCGGCGACGTCGGACTGTCCATCGCGATCATGCTGATGTTCACCACGTTCGGCACCTTCGCCTTCGGCCCGCTCCTCGGCAGCCAGGAGGAGCCGGGACTGGCCGGCGACGCCTCGCAGGCCACGCTCACCGGTATCGCCCTGATGCTGCTGCTCGCCGCCTGCGGCAAGTCCGCCCAGGTGCCGCTCCAGTCCTGGCTCGGGGACGCGATGGAGGGTCCGACCCCGGTCTCCGCCCTCATCCACGCCGCGACCATGGTGACCGCGGGCGTGTACCTGATCGTCCGCTCCGCGGCGATCTTCAACGCAGCGCCCGACGCCCAGCTCGTCGTCACCATCGTCGGTGCCGTCACGCTCCTGTTCGGAGCGATCGTCGGTTGCGCGAAGGACGACATCAAGAAGGCACTGGCCGGCTCGACCATGTCGCAGATCGGCTACATGGTGCTGGCCGCGGGCCTCGGCCCGATCGGCTACGTCTTCGCGATCATGCACCTGGTGACGCACGGCTTCTTCAAGGCCGGCCTGTTCCTCGGCGCCGGCTCGGTCATGCACGGCATGAACGACGAGGTCGACATGCGCCGCTACGGCGGCCTGCGGAAGTACATGCCGGTCACCTTCGTCACCTTCGGCCTCGGTTACCTCGCCATCATCGGCTTCCCGGGCCTGTCCGGCTTCTTCTCCAAGGACAAGATCATCGAGGCGGCGTTCGCCAAGGGCGGCACCGAGGGCTGGATCCTCGGCGGCTGCGCCCTGCTCGGCGCGGCCATCACCGCGTACTACATGACGCGCGTGATGCTGATGACGTTCTTCGGCGAGGAGCGCTGGCGCAACGCCCCGACCCCGTCCCCGGCACAGCCCGACGTGGAGCCGGCCGCCGAGACCCAGGGCGCGCACGCCGAACCGCACCCGCACGAGTCGCCGAAGATCATGACGATCCCGATGATCGTGCTGGCCGTCGGATCGGTCGCGGGCGGCGCGTTCTTCAGCATCGGCGACCGCTTCGTCCACTGGCTGGAGCCGATCACCGGCCACTCCCACGGCCACCCGCCGATCAGCGCGGGAGTGGTCACCGGGGCCACCGTGGCGTGCATGGTCATCGGTGTCGCGATCGCCTACGCGCAGTACGGCCGCCGTCCGGTCCCGGCCGTCGCCCCGCGCGGATCGCTGCTCACCCGGGCCGCCCGCCGCGACCTGCTCCAGGACGACTTCAACCATGTGGTCCTGGTCCGCGGCGGCGAGCACCTGACCCGGTCCCTGGTCTACGTCGACCACACCCTGGTCGACGGAGTCGTCAACGGCACCGCGGCCTCGGTCGGCGGCCTCTCCGGCCGGATGCGCAAGCTGCAGAACGGCTTCGCGCGGTCGTACGCGGTCTCGATGTTCGGCGGTGCGGCGGTCCTGGTCGCCGCGACCCTGCTGATGAGGGCGGTCTGATACCGATGTCCTTTCCCCTGCTGACAGCGACGGCGGTGCTCCCGGCCCTCGGGGCGGTCGCCACGGCCGCCGTCCCGGCCGCGCGGCGCACCGCCGCCAAATGGCTGGCGCTGCTCGTCTCGCTCGCCACGCTCGCCCTCGCGATCGCCGTCGTGGTCCGTTTCGACCCGGACGGCGACCGCTACCAGCTCACCGAGTCCCGCTCCTGGATCGCCGACTTCGGCGTCCGCTACGAGCTGGGCGTCGACGGCATCGCGGTGGCGCTGATCGCGCTGACCGCGCTGCTGATCCCGTTCATCATCCTCGCGGGCTGGCACGACGCCGACCCGCTGGAGACCGGCAGCAAGCGGTGGCGGCCGACACAGGGCTTCTTCGCCCTGATCCTGGCCGTCGAGGCGATGGTGATCCTCTCCTTCGAGGCCACCGACGTCTTCCTCTTCTACATCTTCTTCGAAGCCATGCTCATCCCGATGTACTTCCTCATCGGCGGCTTCGGGGACCGTGCCCACGAGCACGGCGAGCAGGCGGCGGCCACCCAACGGTCGTACGCCGCCGTGAAGTTCCTCCTCTACAACCTGGTCGGCGGCCTCATCATGCTGGCCGCGGTGATCGGCCTCTACGTGGTCGCCGGGAACTTCTCGCTCACCGAGATCGCCGAGGCCCGCGCCGACGGCTCGCTGGAGATGGCGACCAGCACCGAACGCTGGCTGTTCCTCGGCTTCTTCTTCGCCTTCGCCGTGAAGGCGCCGCTGTGGCCGCTGCACACCTGGCTGCCCAACGCCATGCAGGAGTCCACCGCACCGGTCGCGGTGCTCATCACCGCGGTCGTCGACAAGGTCGGCACCTTCGCGATGCTCCGCTTCTGCCTCCAGCTGTTCCCGGAGGCCAGCACCTGGGCGACGCCCGCGATCCTCGTCCTGGCGCTGATCAGCATCATCTACGGGGCGCTGCTCGCGGTCGGCCAGCGCGACATCAAGCGGCTGGTGGCGTACGCGTCGATCTCCCACTTCGGCTTCATCATCATGGGCATCTTCGCCATGACCAGCCAGGGCCAGTCCGGCGCGACCCTCTACATGGTCAACCACGGCATCTCGACGGCCGCGCTGATGCTGGTGGCCGGCTTCCTGATCTCGCGGCGCGGCTCGCGGCTCATCGCCGACTACGGCGGTGTGCAGAAGGTCGCCCCGGTACTCGCCGGCACCTTCCTGATCGGCGGCCTCGCCACCCTGTCGCTGCCGGGCCTCGCGCCGTTCGTCAGCGAGTTCCTGGTCCTGGTCGGGACCTTCGCGCGCTATCCGGTGATCGGCATCATCGCCACCTTCGGCATCGTGCTCGCCGCGCTCTACACCCTCGTCCTCTACCAGCGGACGATGACGGGCCCGGTCAAGCCGGAGGTCTCCGCGATGCCGGACCTCCGGGTGCGTGAGCTGGTGGTGGTCGCACCGCTGGTCGCGCTGCTGATCGTGCTGGGTGTCTACCCGAAGCCGGTCACGGACATCGTCAACCCGGCGGTCGAGCAGACCATGTCGGACGTTCAGAAGAAGGACCCCCAGCCCGAGGTGGAGGCGGCCAAGTGAGCGCATCAGCCGTCCACAGCCTGTGGACAACGGCGGCAGCCGCGGCCGAACCGATCGCGAAGATCGACGCGCCGAAGATCGAATACGGGCAGCTGGCGCCCACCCTGATCGTCGTGGGCGCCGCGATCGTCGGAGTGCTCGTCGAGGCGTTCGTCCCGCGCAGGTTCCGCTACCACGCCCAGATGTTCGTCTCCGTCGTCGCCCTCGCCGCCGCCTTCGCCGCGGTCGTCGCGCTCGCAGCCGACGGATACGGCACCACCAAGGCGCGGATCGCGGCGATGGGCGCGATCGCCGTCGACGGACCCGCCCTGTTCCTGCAAGGCACCATCCTGCTGGCCGCGCTGGTCAGCCTCTTCACCTTCGCCGAACGCCGCCTCGACCCGGCGGCGCACGGCAACCGGGTCGACTCCTTCGCCGCGCAGGCCGCCTCCGTGCCGGGCAGCGACAGCGAGAAGGCCGCGGTGAAGGCAGGGTTCACCACCACCGAGGTGTTCCCGCTGCTGCTCTTCGCCGTCAGCGGCATGCTGCTCTTCCCGGCCGCCAACGACCTGCTGACGCTGTTCGTGGCCCTGGAGGTCCTGTCCCTGCCGCTGTACCTGCTGTGCGCGCTGGCCCGCCGCAAGCGGCTGATGTCGCAGGAGGCCGCGGTGAAGTACTTCCTGCTCGGCGCCTTCGCCTCGGCGTTCACCCTGTTCGGCATCGCGCTGCTGTACGGCTACGCCGGCTCGATGTCGTACGGCACCATCGCGCGGGTCGTCGACGGCACCGTCACCGACGTCACCCCCGCGCTCGCCGGGACCATGGGCAACGACGCGCTGCTGCTCGTCGGCGCCGGCCTGATCGTCATGGGCCTGCTGTTCAAGGTGGGCGCGGTGCCGTTCCACATGTGGACGCCGGACGTGTACCAGGGCGCGCCGACGCCGGTGACCGGCTTCATGGCGGCGGCGACCAAGGTGGCCGCGTTCGGCGCGCTGCTGCGGATCCTGTACGTGGTGCTGCCGGGCCTGCGCTGGGACTGGCGGCCGGTCATGTGGGGCGTGGCGGTCGTCACCATGCTGGGCGGCGCGATCATCGCGATCACCCAGACCGACATCAAGCGGCTGCTGGCGTACTCGTCGATCGCGCACGCGGGATTCATCCTCGCGGGTGTCATCGCGACCACCCCGGACGGCGTCTCGTCGGTCCTCTTCTACCTCGCGGCCTACTCGTTCGTGACGATCGGCGCGTTCGCCGTGGTCACGCTCGTCCGGGACGCGGGCGGCGAGGCGACGCACCTGTCGAAGTGGGCGGGGCTCGGCCGCCGGTCGCCGCTGGTGGCGGCGGTGTTCGCGGTGTTCCTGCTGGCCTTCGCGGGCATCCCGCTGACCAGCGGGTTCGCCGGCAAGTTCGCCGTGTTCAAGGCGGCGGCGGAGGGTGGCGCGGCCCCGCTGGTCGTGGTCGGTGTGATCTCGTCGGCGATCGCCGCCTTCTTCTACATCCGGGTGATCGTGCTGATGTTCTTCAGCGAGCCCCGGCCGGAGGGCCCGACCGTCGCCGTGCCGTCGCCGCTGACCATCACGGCGATCACCGCGGGCGTGGCGGTCACGCTGGTGCTCGGTGTGGCGCCGCAGTACTTCCTGGACCTCGCCGGTCAGGCGGGAGTCTTCGTGCGCTGACCCGCGCGTCGTACGACTACTGCCCGGCCCCCGTCACGGGGTGCCGGGCAGCGTCGTGCGCATGTCCTACCGGGCCTTGTCCCGCCGGGCCTTGATCGCGGTGAGGTCGAGGTCCGCGGGGAAGGGGACGTCGACCTTCATCCGCTCGCGGAAGATTCCGGTGCTGGTGTAGGTGCCCGTGGTGGGCTCCAGCTCGAAGACGTGCACGGCGGCACGCCCCCGCTCGTTCTCCACCCGCCAGTAGTGGGGGATGCCGGCCCGGGCGTACTTCAGCGGCTTGGTCTCACGGTCGCGGGAGACGGAGTCCGCGGAGACGACCTCGATGGCCAGGAGAACGGCCTCGGCCGGGTACCTGGTCTGCTCGGGATCCTCCACCACGTCCTCCCGCACCACGATCACGTCGGGCTCGGGCCGGTTCTGGCGGTCGATGTCGATCGTGAACTCGCGGATGACTTCGAACTCCGCCGGTGCCAGTGATTGAAGCTGCCACTCGAAGAAGCTGACCGCTCGTGAGTGGAAGAGGGTTTGCGGACTCACGAAAACGAGACTCCCGTCGATCAGTTCCGTGTGCGGAGGCAGATTCGGGAGGCGGTCCAGGTCGTCGGCGGTCCAGCCGCCTTCCGGCGGGGTCGGCCAGCTGGGCGTGGACGCCTTCGGTGCGACGCTCATCAGTGCTCCCATGGGGACGGAGTCTCGCCGGTCCGTTCAGACTATCCGCCGAAAACGGGCGGGTCTCCCGCGAACGTGTGAACGGTGATCGTGTCCTTGACGGAACGGGACAGGGGGCCTGTGGACAACTTCCGGGACTGTCGGTGCGGACCCCTATGGTGGAGGCAGTGGTCGAGGCACGACGTACGGGGGCACGACGATGGGCGGGACGGGCGGGATCAGCACGATGCCAGGGACGACCGGGACGGCCGAGACCGAGGCGCTGGCCACGCTGCGCAAAATCTTCGGGTACGAGGCCTTCCGCGGCGAGCAGGAAGCCGTCATCGACCATGTGGTGGCCGGCGGTGACGCCGTCGTGCTCATGCCGACCGGCGGCGGCAAATCGCTGTGCTACCAGATCCCCGCGCTGGTCAGACCGGGCACGGGAGTCGTCGTCTCGCCGCTGATCGCGCTGATGCAGGACCAGGTGGACGCGCTGCGGGCGCTCGGTGTGCGGGCCGGCTTCATCAACTCCACGCAGGACTTCGACGAGCGGCGGACGGTCGAGGCCGAGTTCCTGTCGGGCGAGCTGGACCTGCTCTACCTGGCACCGGAGCGGCTGCGGGTCGAGGCCACGCTGGACCTGCTCTCCCGGGGCAAGATCTCCGTCTTCGCGATCGACGAGGCGCACTGCGTCTCGCAGTGGGGCCACGACTTCCGCCCCGACTACCTGACCCTCTCCCTGCTCGGCGAGCGCTGGCCGGACGTCCCGCGGATCGCGCTCACCGCGACCGCCACCGACGCCACCCACCGCGAGATCACCGAGCGGCTGAACATGCCCGCCGCCCGGCACTTCGTGGCGAGCTTCGACCGGCCCAACATCCAGTACCGGATCGTGCCCAAGGCGGACCCGAAGAAGCAGCTGCTGGGCTTCCTGCGGGAGGAGCACGCGGGCGACGCGGGCATCGTGTACTGCCTGTCCCGCAACTCGGTCGAGAAGACCGCCGAGTTCCTCTCCCGCAACGGCGTCGAGGCGGTGCCGTACCACGCCGGTCTGGACGCGGGCACCCGCGCCGCCCACCAGTCCCGCTTCCTGCGCGAGGAGGGCCTGGTCGTGGTGGCGACCATCGCCTTCGGCATGGGCATCGACAAGCCGGACGTGCGGTTCGTCGCCCACCTCGACCTGCCCAAGTCGGTCGAGGGCTACTACCAGGAGACCGGCCGCGCGGGCCGCGACGGACTGCCCTCCACGGCCTGGATGGCGTACGGCCTGAACGACGTCATCCAGCAGCGCAAGCTGATCCAGTCCGGCGAGGGCGACGAGGCGTTCCGCCGCCGGGCGCAGTCGCACCTGGACGCGATGCTCGCCCTGTGCGAGACCGCTCTGTGCCGGCGCGGCCAGCTCCTCGCCTACTTCGGGCAGGAGCCGTCCGCGGCGGGCTGCGGCAACTGCGACACCTGCCTCACCCCGCCGGAGACCTGGGACGGCACGGTCGCCGCGCAGAAGGTGCTGTCGACGGTGGTCCGCTTGCAGCGGGAGCGCGGGCAGAAGTTCGGCGCGGTGCAGATCATCGACATCCTGCTCGGCAAGCGCACCGCCAAGGTGATCCAGTTCGACCACGACCAGCTGTCCGTGTTCGGTATCGGCGAGGAGCTGACCGAGGGCGAATGGCGGGGCGTCATACGGCAGTTGCTCGCCCAGGGGCTGCTCGCGGTCGAGGGCGAGTACGGCACGCTGGCGCTGACCGAGGCCAGCGGGTCGGTGCTGCGGCGGGAGCGGGAGGTGCCGCTGCGCAAGGAGCCCAAGAGGCCGGCGGCGGCCAGGTCGGCGTCCTCCGGACGCGGCGAGCGCAAGGGCCGGGCCGCCGCGGTGGAGCTGCCCGAGGAGCTGATGCCGGCTTTCGAGGCGCTGCGCGCCTGGCGGGCCGAGCAGGCCCGCGAACAGGGCGTCCCGGCGTATGTGATCTTCCACGACGCCACCCTCCGCGAGATCGCCCTGGCCCGGCCCGCCTCGGTGCGGGAGCTGGGCGGGATCAGCGGGGTGGGCGAGAAGAAGCTGGTGACGTACGGGGAGGGCGTCCTCGCGGTCCTCGCCGAGCTGACCCCGCCGGGAGCCCCGACGGCACCCGGACCCACGGCACCCGGACCCACTGCGCCCGGCTCCGCGTCCGGCGGTCCCGGCGCGCAAGCCACCGCGGCGGACAGTGACCCGTACGGCCCGGACGACTGGCACGAGATGGAGGAACCGGAGCCGGACTGGTCGTAGCGGCGGGCGGCCCGGCCGGGCTGGGTGCTGTCGGGCCGGCCCGGCTGACCGGACCGGCCGTCCGGCTCGGCTCGACCTGCCGGCCCCGGCCCGACCGCCGGGCCCAACTGGCGGGCGAGTCCTGTGATGTTCGGCTCTCGCGGTCGTCACCGCGGATGGGCAAGTGGTCGGCGCTTTCCGCGTGGTGTCAGGCGACGCGGAGAACGCTCTTGCCGCGGGTCGTGCCCTCGGCGAGGCGCTGCACGGCCAGGGCCAGGTCACCGAGGGCGTACTCGGTGGTGATGTCCACGCGTACCGTGCCGTCGGCGACGAGGCCGAGTACGCGGCGGACACTCTCGGCGAGCCGCTCGGGGTGGGTCTGGCTGAGCAGGTTGCAGTTGTAGGTCAGGAGTGACTTGCCGTGCGTGAGAAGGTCGTTGGCGTTGGCGAGGACGGGTTCGTACGTCGCGAGGTTGCCGTACGCCACCAGTCGGCCGTGTGCTGCGAGCTGCTCGAGGCCGGCGGTGCGGGTCGGGCCGCCGACCGGGTCGAGGATGACGTCGATCTTGTCGTCGCCGAGTCCCGCCGGGAACTCCTCGCGGAGCAGCAGCTGGTCGTACCCGAACTGTGCGGCGTAGTCGGCCCTGTCGGTGGTGCCGACCACGCCGATGATCCGGCCTGCTCCGGCCAGCCGGGCGAACTGCGCGGCGAGCGTGCCGACCGAGCCGGCGGCGGCGTGGATCAGCACGCTCTCCCCGGGCCGCACGCGGGCGGCGGTGTTGATCAGGTCGTAGGCGGTCGGCGCACCCCATCCGAGACCCGCGGCGGTCTTCAGCGGCATGCTGCCGATGTCGAAGGTGAGCGTGTCGGGTGCCAGGACCACTTCGGCGTAGGCGCCGGAGGTGGTCAGTGCGGTGACGGCCTCACCGACACGGCGTGCGTCGACACCCGCGCCGACCGCAGTGATGTGCCCGGATGCCTCGAACCCCGGGACGAAAGGCCGCGATACGGCGAAGTGGCCGTCGCGGACCATGGTGTCGCCCCACTGGATCCCGGCGTAGGCCACGCGGATCGCCACCTGTCCGGGGCCCGGGGCGGGAGCGTCCCGTTCGGTGACGCGGTAGTGGTCGTCGGTATCGAGAACGACAGCCTTCATGATGACAACCCCCTGCGTTGACTCAGTATCCTGATAGTCAAGAACGTAGGCATATAAGGTTCCTGAGTCAACCCATGAACCTGTTAAAGGAAGGGGGGCGTGTGGTGGAAGTCCCGAGCGAGAACGACCTCTGTACCCGGATCAGACGGTCGGAGCAGGCGTTGATGGCGCATCACGAGGCAGTGCTGCGCGCTTACGGCCTGACCATGACGCAGTACACCGTGCTACTGATCCTCGCGCGCGAAGGCGGGCTGTCCGGCGCCCAACTGGCCCGGTCCTGCGGCGTCACGCAGCAGAGCATGAGCAGCGTGCTGACCAACATGGAGACCAAGGGACTCATCCGCCGTGAGACGTCCCCCGTGCACGCCAAAGTGCAGATCGCCACCCTCACCGACGAGGGCCAGGCGCTGCTGGACCGCGCCTACCAGGAAGTGGTCGTCCTGGAGCGCGCGCTCACCGACGCGTTCACGCCCGCCGAACACGCCGCACTCTGCGAACTTCTGGAACGCGCCACCACCGTCCTGACCCAGCAGACGCGCCACGCGACAGCCCCGCCCGCCACCTGAGCCCGAGGCCGCCACGCGAGGCCCCGGCCAACCCTCCAAGGACTTGGCCCACTGGCCGGCTCGACCGTCCCGTCACCCCAGTGCCGTCAGGCCCGGGGCGAAGGTGATCAGCAAGGGGAGCAGGGGGACCAGGGCTGCCACCGTCGTCGTCAGGGCGCGGTGCCGGCGGTCGAGGCGGGGCGGGGGCTCCAGGAGGCGGTCGACGCGCTCGCCGAGCAGTCGGTGGCTGGAGGCGCAGGACAGCACGCCCCGGTGCTGGTTCAGCTCGATGAGGGCGAGTGCGGTGGTGAGGTGGCCGCAGCGCCGGGAGGCGGTGTCGTCGGCGGCGAGTTCGACCAGGCGGTGGGTCTGGTCGCAGAAGTGGGCGAACAGCGGGACGCGGGGGAACCCGGTGGCCAGCGCCGTGGACAGGTGCAGCAGCCAGTCGTGGCGGGCGCGGGCGTGACCGCGCTCATGGGTGAGGACGGCGTCCAGCTGGTGGTCGGTGAGGCGGTGCAGGGCGCCGGTGGTGACGACCAGCTGCGCCGGGTGGCCCGGCAGCCACCAGGCGTCCGGGTACTCGTCCTCCAGCACCAGCAGCGGGCCCCGCGCGGCCGGCAGCCCGGCCGGCAGATCGGGGGCGCGTTCGCGCAGGTGGGCGCGGGCCTGACCGCGGCGGCGGCGGGCCTCGACCAGTTCGCGGGCCAGCATCGCGGTGGTCCAGGCGGCACCGCAGGCCAGCAGCAGGGTGAGGGCGGCGGCCCAGGGCGGCGCCGCGGAGAGGTCGTAGGCGGCGGTGACGGCCGGCGGGGCGGGCGCGAAGACGTGGTCGCGGACCGTCTGGAAGACCGCGGCGGCGCCGAGCGTCAACGCGGTGAGGCAGCACAGCAGAACGGTGGCGACCAGGCACTGCCACACCCACAGCCCGACCACCGGCTCCCGTTCGGGCCAGGCGGCACGGGTCAGCGCGCGAGGGGCCGGCACGGCGGCCGTCACGGCGAGGACGCTCAGCAGGAGCAGGCAGACGGTCATGCCAAGGGCTCCGGATCCTGGAGGAAGGGGCGGCTTCAAGGCGTGCGGTGCGGGCGAGGGGCGCGCGCCGTCCGCATCCCGCACCGGCGTCGCGCACTCCGCCCGCCGCCAGTATGACGGCGGGCGGGGGCCGGAGTCAGTGCCCGGGCGGGCGCATTAGCGGAAGACACCCCTCCGAGCCCCAACCGCGGTGCCGCGCACGGGGTTTCACCCGGCGACGATCGTCCCCGTCACCTCGCCCAGCCCCACCCGGGCGCCGCCCGGACCCGGCGCCCAGGCCGTCAGGGTCACGGTGTCGCCGTCCTCCAGGAAGGTGCGCTTGCCGTCGGGGAGTTCGAGGGCGTCACGGCCGTTCCAGGTGAGCTCCAGCAGTGAGCCGCGCTGGCCGGGCTCGGGGCCGCTGACCGTGCCGGAGCCGTAGAGGTCACCGGTGCGCAGGGAGGCGCCGTTGACGGTCATGTGGGCGAGCTGCTGGGCCGCGGTCCAGTACATGGTGGCGAAGGGCGGCTCGGAGACGGTGTGGCCGTTGACCGCCACGGAGATGCGCAGGTCGTAGCCGCCCGGCTCGTCGTCGCTGTCGTCGAGGTAGGGCAGCAGCTCGTGGGTGCGCTCCGGCGGCGCCACGCGGGCGTCCTCCAGCGCGTCCAGCGGGGTGATCCACGCCGACACCGAGGTGGCGAAGGACTTGCCGAGGAACGGCCCGAGGGGCACGTACTCCCAGGCCTGGACGTCCCGCGCGGACCAGTCGTTGAGGAGGCAGAGGCCGAAGACGTGCTCCCGGAAGTCGCCGAGCGCCACCGGGTGGCCCAGCCGCGACGGCACGCCGACCACGAAGCCGACCTCGGCCTCGATGTCCAGCCGGACCGACGGGCCGAAGACCGGCGCGGGGTCGGTGGGAGCCTTGCGCTGGCCGGCCGGACGGACGATGTCGGTGCCGGAGACCACGACCGTGCCGGAGCGGCCGTGGTAGCCGATCGGCAGGTGCTTCCAGTTGGGGGTGAGCGAGTCGGGGGCGTCCGGGCGGAACATCCGGCCGACGTTGCGGGCGTGGTTCTCGGAGGCGTAGAAGTCGACGTAGTCCGCGACCTCGAACGGCAGGTGGAGGGTCACCGAGGACAGCGGGTGCATCAGCGGGGCGACGGTCTCGCGGTGGGACGGCACCGTCACCCAGGCCGTGAGCGCGCGCCGGACGTCCGACCAGGCGGTGCGGCCCGCGGCGAGCAGCGGGTTGAGGGTGGGCCGCGCGAGCAGCGAGGCGTACGGGGAGCCGAGTGCCAGGGCGGCCGCGCCCGCGTCGAGGACATGGTCACCGAGCCGGACGCCGACGGTCCGTTCCTCGGAACCGGCGGGCGAGAACACGCCGTACGGAAGGTTGTGCGGACCGAAGGGGTCGCCCTCGGGGACATCGAAGGGGGGCATGGGGTGCTGCCTCACTTTCGTACGTGCGGTCCATGCGGTCGCGCCACACGTTACGGCGATGATCCCCGTTTGGGCAGTGTCTGAAGAGTCCGGAATGTTCTGTCGCGAGGGGTGCGGGTCGCCGTCCCGGGGGTGTCATGCGGGGGTGAAAGGCGGAGGACGCAAAGGGAGTTGGGGATGAGCGGGGTGGGCGCGCGGTCCGTATTCTCTGATCATGGCCGCACCCACCGCATATGCCGCGCGCACCGCGTACTCCCTCATCGCCACCGACCTCGACGGCACACTGCTGCGTGGCGACGACACGGTCTCCGACCGGTCACGCGCCGCGCTCGCGCGGGTGGCGGCGGCCGGCGCCCGGCATCTGGTGGTGACCGGACGGCCGGCGCCCCGGGTGCGCCCGCTGCTGGAGGACCTGGGCGGCACGGGCCTCGCGGTCTGCGGGCAGGGGGCGCAGCTGTACGACGTCGCGGCGGACCGGCTGCTGTGGTCGGTGACCCTCGACCAGGAGCTGGCCGAGAACGCGCTCGGCAAGATCGAGGCCGAGGTGGGCCAGGTGTACGCGGCCGTCGACCAGGACGGGGTGGACGGGCTGACGCTGATCGAGCCGGGCTACCGGATGCCGCACCCCACCCTGCCCGCGGTGCGGGTGGAGCGCCGCGACGACCTGTGGGGCGAGCCGATCAGCAAGGTGCTGCTGCGTCACCCGACGCTGTCCGACGACGCGTTGGCGTCGGTGGCCCGCGGAGTGGTCGGTTCCCTCGCGACGGTCACCATGTCGGGGCCGGGGACGGTGGAGCTGCAACCGTGCGGCGTCACCAAGGCGACCGGGCTGGCGCTGGCCGCCCGGCATCTGGGGCTGAGCCCCGCGGACACCCTCGCCTTCGGCGACATGCCCAATGACATCCCGATGTTCGACTGGGCCGCGCGCGGTGTGGCGATGGCCAACGCCCATCCGGAACTCAAGGCGGTGGCCGACGAGGTCACCCTGTCGAACGAGGACGACGGCATCGCCGTCGTCCTCGAACGTCTATTCAGTCCTGCCTAGAGGTCTCAGTACGCGCCGAAGACGTTGTCGATCGAGCCGTACCGGTCGGCCGCGTAGTTGCAGGCCGCCACGATGTTCGAGACCGGGTTGTACGGGTCGTAGACCGTGCCGGGCACGTGGTAGGCGGCGAAGGTCGGGTCGATGACCTGGAGCAGGCCCTTGGACGGGGTGCCCGCGGCCGCGTTGGAGTCCCAGTTGTTGATGGCCAGCGGGTTGCCGGAGGACTCACGCATCACGTTGCGGTAGATGCCGTCGTAGGTGCCCGGGATGCCGTGCTGGGCCATGATCGACAGCGACTCGCGGATCCAGCCGTCGAGGTTGTTCGGGTACACGGTCGCGGTGGTCGCCGCGGTGGCCGCGGTCGGGGTGGCGGCCGAGGCGCTGGTCGCCCCGATCAGCGGCAGCGCGAGCACGGCGGCACCGGTGCCGGCGACGGCGAGCTTACGGGCGAGACGGGCACGGCGGCCCTTGACCGGCTGGTCGTTCGCGGGCAGACCCTTTGCAGGCATGACAGATGTCCTCTCCGGCGCCTGCGAGGTGAGCTGTCGGGTTCGGGCTGGGAGATGCCCGGCCGTGCGACAGGCGCACGACTTCACCCCAAGCCGTTCCGGTCCGCGTCGAGGCAGCTGCCCCTGCGCGCCCGGCCCGGCGTCCTACCTGGTTCCCCCGCTCCTGCCGTACGAGTGTGTTCGTAGTGGATGACGCGGGCGGCGGCAGGATTAGGCGTCCGCCCGACGGACCCGGAACGTATGCGAGAGCCGCTGTCCGGAACAAGTGGCGGATTCACATATCGCGCCCGTTGACCATGATCGGCCCGTATGGGGTACTTGATCCTTTGCGGTTGCCAAGAGTCGGCAGTGCGTCAACTGGCAACCGGGGCACGGAGTTCAGGAACGAGCTGCGAGATGCGCATGAAAAGCCTGTGAGTGGGCAGCCGTGAGTCAACTCACGCGCGGATGCAAGTGTGGCAAATCGGGCAATAAGCCCTAGTTGCGTCTAAGTTGCCATCAGCTCGCCGTGCGGGGAATCCGCTTCTCCCAGGTCCGGTGGAAGACGACCTCCTCGCCGTCGGTGCAAATCACCTCATCAACGGACAGAAAGTGCGTCGCGTCGGCGCTCAGCTCCGAGCGGGTCCGTACGGCCGTGTCCCAGGCGAGATCCGGGCGGTGCAGCCGGACCGACCACTCCGAGCGGGTCCGGGCGGAGAGCGGATCGTCCTCGCGCACGGTGCACGTCTCCCGCACCTCCTCGGTGACCTGGAGCCCGTCGGGATACATCCGGGTGCCGCCGTACCGGGGGTCGGCCTCCAGACGCCACTCGCCCTTGGCCACGTCCCGCACCACCAGCCGCTCGGGGCGCGGCTCGTCCAGGGTGACCGGCACGGTCACGCCCAGCGGCGCGGCCTGCTCCGGCTCCTCGAAGGCGACCGGCTCACCCGGCTCGCGCGTCCGGACCGGCAGCTCCAGCGCGCTGAGCGCCGGCTCCAGGGTGAAACCCGCCGCCGAGCCGGGCTGCGGCCAGATCCACGGCCAGTACGCGGAGGAGACCGCGAGCCGCACGCGATGGCCGGGCGGGAAGGCGTGGCCGACGCCGTCCAGGTCGACGACGACGTCCTCGGTGGCCCCCGGCTCCCAGGGGACGGCCCGTTCCGGGCCCCGGCGCGCCGACAGGTTCAGCACGCCCCGGGTCACCAGGGTCGAGGAGCCGTCCGGCGCCACGTCGCACAGCCGGGCGATCACCTGTCCGTACGGCACCTCGCAGGTCAGCCGCAGCCGCACCCGGGGCCGCCCCAGCACCCAGGTCTCCGCCGGCACCGCGAAATCGGAGCAGGCCGAGCGGGCGTCCTCCGCCCGCTGGTCCGCGGGCAGGTCGGCGTCGTTGCCGAGCGGGCGGAAGCGGCCGGCGTCGAGGCCGGTGTGCATGGGGGAGCGGACGAGGACGGGGGCGCCCTGGAGGGCGTAGGTGACCGCCGTCACGTTCGGCGACGGCCAGGCGGGCTCGCCGACCCAGCGGCCGGGCAGCGTGGGGTAGACCGTGGCCGGCGGGTGCGTGTCGGTGACGTACACGCGCAGGGCCGGCTCCCGCATGATCCCCGTGTCGGCGCCCTTCAGCCAGTGGTCCCACCAGCGCAGGGTCTCCTGGAGGAAGCCGATGGCCGGGCCCGGCGGCAGACCCCGGTCCGGGTACTGGTGGCACCAGGGGCCGATCAGGCCGCGGACCCGGTCGGCGGGCAGGTGCTCGACCAGGCGGAGCACGGTGTCGCGGTGCGGGTCGTGCCGGCCGCCCACGGCGAGGACGGCGGCCTTGATCGCGCCGTAGTCCTCGCACACGCTGCCGTGCCGCCAGTAGTCGTCCCGTACCGGATGGCCGAGCCAGGTGGGGGAGAGCGGTTCTACCCGCTCCAGACGGCGCAGCCACAGCTCCCGCCAGGCCTCACCGGCGTGGTGCGCGTCCGGCGGGAGGGCGGCGAGGGCGAGCAGCGTCGCCGATCGGGCGTGCATGTCCACCGCGAGGACGGAACCTCCCCTGTAGTGCGCGTCGTTGTCGTATCGGTCGTCCGTGGAGCAGACCGTGACGATCGCCTTCAGCGGCTCGGGCGCGAGAGCCGCGATCTGGAGTGAGGTGCAGCCGCCCCAGGAGATGCCGAACATGCCGACCCTGCCGTCGCACCAGGGCCGGCCGGCCAACCAGTGCACCACCTCGACACCGTCGGCCGCCTCCGTGGCCGCGTACATGTCCGCGGGCAGCCCCTCACTGTTGCCGTATCCGCGGATGTCGACCCGGACGGAGGCGTAGCCGTGGCCCGCGTACCAGGGGTGGCGCTGGGCGTCGCGGGGCGCCGTCCCGTCGGTCAGGCGGTACGGCAGGTATTCGAGGAGCGCCGGTACGGGCTCGTCCGTCAGAGGGCGCCAGACGCGCGCGTACAGCAGGGTCCCGTCCGACAGCGGGATGCGGACGTCCTCATGAGTCGTCTCGTGAGGGAAAGACGTACGGATGTGCATGGACGGGACCCCGCGAAGAGGAATGGAAAGGCCGCACGAAGGGAGTCGATAGATATCCGTTCTTATGAGCTGATCAAAAACATACCGGGCGTGATCCGATACCGCCCGTGCTGTAACCGTGGGCGGCATCGGTGATCGAAACGTGACCGGATACGCTGACTTGAGTGAGGGCAGCGACGTATCGACAAACCGCGTAATCGCCAGTAGACACCAGCAGACAGGAGACCCCTCGTGACCGTCGTCGGGCCGTTCGGGCTGAGCGTGCGGGACCAGGCTCTGGAAGCCGATGTCCAGGCCGGATTGGCGGCTGTCGAGGAAGGGTTGCTCGAAGCCACCAAGAGCGAGGTCCCGTTCATCACGGGGGCCGCGCAGCACCTGGTGAAGGCCGGTGGAAAGCGGTTCCGGCCGCTGCTCGTGATGCTCGCCGCACAGTTCGGCGACCCCTACGCGCCGGGTGTGGTGCCCTCCGCCGTGGTCGTCGAGCTGACCCACCTCGCCACGCTGTACCACGACGACGTGATGGACGAGGCGGCCGTACGCCGGGGCGTGCCCAGCGCCAACACCCGGTGGGGCAACTCCGTCGCCGTGCTCACCGGCGACTTCCTGTTCGCGCGCGCCTCGCACATCCTCGCCGACCTCGGGCCCGAGGCCGTACGGGTCCAGGCCGAGGCGTTCGAGCGGCTGGTCACCGGGCAGATCCTGGAGACGGCGGGCCCGCAGGACGGCCGCGACCCGGTCGACCACTACCTGGACGTGCTCGGCGGCAAGACCGGCTCGCTGGTCGCCGTGTCCTGCCGGTTCGGCGCGATGATGTCCGGCGCCGACGAGTCCGTGGTGAACGTGCTGACCCAGTACGGCGAGCGGCTCGGCGTCGCCTTCCAGCTCGCCGACGACGTGCTGGACATCGCCTCCGACTCCCACGAGTCCGGCAAGACCCCGGGCACCGACCTGCGCGAGGGCATCGCCACCCTGCCCGTGCTGCGGCTGCGGGAGCAGGCCGCGCGCAGCGGGCTGGCCGAGGACATCGCCCTCTGCGAGCTGCTGGACTCCGACCTCAGCGACGACGACCGGCACGCCCGGGCCCTGGCCGCGCTGCGCGCCCACCCGGCGCTGGAGCAGGCCCGGCGGGACACCGTGCGGTTCGCGGAGGAGGCCCGGGCCGCCCTGGCCCCGCTGCGCGAGTGCGACGCGAAGCGCGCGCTGGAGGAACTGTGTGACGCGGTGGTCCACCGGGCGGGCTGAGCCGGCTCGGTGCTTGGGCGGGCTGAGTCGGTTCGGTGCTTGGGCGGGCTGAGTCGGTTCCGCGCTTGGGCGGGCTGAGTGGGCTCGGTGCTCGGGCGGGCTGAGTCGGGCTGGCGCTCGGGGGCGCGGGGTCATCTTTGACTCTGGTGGCGTCGTCTGGGGTTTCGGCGGTGTCGTCTGGGGCTTCGGGGCGTCATCCGGGGCTTCGGCGGTGTCATCTGGGGCTTCGGCATGCGGTGGCCCGGTGCCTCGGTAGTCCGGTGCCTCGGTAGTCCGGTACCTCGGCAGTCCGGTGCCTCGGCACTCCGTGCCCGGGCGCGTGGCGCCCCGGTGCGTGCCGCCGCCCGGCGCCCCGAGCTGGCACAAGCGTCTGGCGCCCTGGCGCTCGCCGCTCTGCACTCGCCGCCTGGCCCTCCGCGCTCTGGTGCCCGCGGCCCGGCATCCAGGGCTCCGGCGCCCCGCTCCGGCACCCGGCGCCTGGCGTCCCGGCACCCCAGAGTTCCGGTGCCCGCCGCCTCGGTCCCGCTGCCTGCCGCCCAGCGCTCCGGTGCCTCGGCACTCCGTGCCCGCCGACCGGCGCCTGGCACCCCGGTGTCTCGGTGCCCCAACACCCGCCGCCCTGCACTCGCCGCCTGGCGCCCAGTGCTCGGGTGCTCGCGGCTCGGCATCCAGGGCTCCGGCGCCGCGCCCCGGCGCCTGGCGCCAAGCGCCCCGGCCCCAGCGCTTTGGTGCCCGCCGCCTAGGTGCCCCAACACCCGCCGCCCGGCGCCGGCGCCCGGCACTCCGGTGCCTCGGCACTCCGTGCCCGCCGCCCGGCGCCTCGGCGCCTCGACGCCCCAGCACCAGCCGCTCGGCACCCAGCGTCCGGTGCCCGCCGTGTGCCGCCCAGCGCTCTGGTGCCCGCCGCCTAGCGCCCCGCCCCGACACCCGGTGCCCCGGTGCCTCTGCACGCAACGCCCGCCGCCCGCCGCCCGGACTCAGCGCTCCGGTGCCCGCCGACCGGCGCCGCGCGGTGCCTCGGCGCCGCAACACCCGTCGCCCTGCATTCGCCACCCAACACCCAGCGCTTCGGTGCCCGCCGTCCGGTACCTGCCGCCTCGGCACTCTGGTGCACCGGTGATCGCCGCCCCGGTGCCCAACACCCGCCGCCCGGCGCCCGGGGCTCCGCCGCCCAACACCTGCCGCCCCTGCGCCCCAGCCCTCCCTCACCGTCACCCTCCTCCCCTCGCCCTCCCCCCTCACCCCCGCCCCCCACCTCCCGTCCCACCTCCCACCTCCCGTCCCGCCCCCGCCCCGGCCCCAAGTGCCCCATGTCCCCTACGGGGCGGGGGAGAACTCGGGGTCGGTGTCATACCGCAGCAGTACACGGAGTTGAGCCCGGGGTCTGACGAAAGTCCGGCGCGGTTTTGGTCAGATGGGAAGCACGGAAAAACAACCACTCCTCACCCAATCGGGTGAGAATGGGCGGGCCGACGACGGAGGGCACACATGGCACCGTACGAATCCGACGACAGCACGACCGCGCGGCGGCGCAAGGCTGCCCGGTACGGCGTGCCGGTCGCGGTGTTGGGGCTGACGGCCGGGACCATCGGGCTCGTGCCCGCCCTCGCCGACTCGGGCAGCCCCGACCTGCCGAAGATCACCGCCGAGCAACTCATCCAGAACATCGCCGAATCGGACGTCGAGCGGCTGTCCGGCACGGTGAAGACGACCACCGACCTCGGCCTGCCGGACTTCGCCGGTCTGGAGGGCGCCCTCGGCGGCGCGGCCGGAGCGGGCGGCGACGGCGGCGACGGTTCCGCCGCGGACCCCTCGGCCAAGCTCACCGAACTGGCCACCGGCACCCACACGCTGCGCGTCGCGGCCGACGGCCCGGACCGGCAGAAGCTGTCCCTGATCGAGGACGCCGCCGAGTACAGCCTGATCCACAACGGCAAGGACGTCTGGGGCTACGACAGCGCCTCCAACGAGGTCTTCCACGGCACCGCCGACGACGCCGGCCGCTCCGGCCAGGAGCCGCCCGCCACCCCGAAGGACTTCGCCGACCAGGCGCTGAAGGCCGTCGACGACACGACCGCCGTCACCGTCGACGGAACCGCCCAGGTCGCCGGCCGGGACGCCTACAAGCTGGTCATAGAGCCGAAGCAGTCCGGATCCACCGTCGGCGCCATCAGCATCGCCGTGGACGCCGAGACCTGGCTGCCGCTCAAGTTCACGCTCACCCCGGCGAGCGGCGGCGCCGCCGTCGTCGACGCGGGCTTCACCCAGATCAGTTACGACCGGCCCGCCGCCGCCACCTTCGACTTCACCCCGCCCAAGGGCGCGAAGGTCACCGAGGAGAGCGAGGTGGCCGAGGGAACCGCGGAAGGAGACGCCATACAGCCGGCGCCCGGCGCGCCCAAGTCCGAGGAGGACCTGGCCAAGGGCTTCGAGGGCCTGGAGGTCATCGGCGAGGGCTGGAACTCGGTCGCCGTGTTCGACACCGGCGGGGGCGGCATCCCGAGCGGTGCCGAGACCGGCGGCGACCTCGGCGACCTCGGCGGCTTCCTGGGCTCCCTCGGCGACCAGGTGAAGGGCGACTTCGGCTCGGGCACCGTCTTCAAGACCCGTCTGATCAACGCCCTGATCACCGACGACGGCAAGGTCTACGTCGGCGCCGTCACCAAGGACGCGCTGGTGAAGGCGGCCGACGCGGCACAGTAGACCGGCACACCCGCACCACCCGAGCAGCGGCCGAAGCGAGGAGCCCATGCAGGAACCGCCCGCCCCGGAACCGGACGGCGACGCTGTCATCGCCACCCGAGCGCTCACCAAGCGCTACCGAGGCGGGCAACTCGCCGTCGACGGCCTGGACCTGACCGTCCCGGCGGGCAGTGTCTTCGGCTTCCTCGGCCCCAACGGCTCCGGCAAGACCACCACCATCCGGATGCTGATGGGCCTGATCGAGCCGACCTCCGGCACGGCACGGGTGCTCGGGCGGCCCGTGCCGCGCTCCGCCCGCGCCGTACTGCCGCAGGTCGGAGCCCTCATCGAGGGCCCCGCCCTGTACGGCTTCCTCTCCGGCCGCGACAACCTCCTGCGCTACGACGCCGCCGACCCGACCGCCGACCCGCGCACCCGGCGGACCCGCGTCGCGGCGGCCCTGGACCGGGTCGGGCTCACGGCGGCGGCCGGCAAGAAGGCGAAGGCGTACTCGCTCGGCATGAAGCAGCGCCTCGGACTCGCCGCCGCGCTGCTCCAGCCCCGCCGGCTGCTGGTCCTCGACGAGCCGACCAACGGGCTCGACCCGCAGGGCATGCGGGAGATCCGCACCCTGGTGCGGGAACTGGCCGGCGACGGCACCACCGTCTTCCTCTCCTCCCATCTGCTCGACGAGATCGAGCAGGTCTGCACCCACGCCGCGGTGATGGCCCAGGGCAGGCTGATCACCCAGGGCGCGGTCGCGGACCTCGCCGCCGGTGTGCGCGGCCGGCTGGTCGTGGTCACACCGGACCCCGGGGACGCGGCCCGGGTGCTGAAGGAGGAGGGCGTCACCGATGTCGTCGTGGCGGAGGAGCGGGTGAGCGGGGAGGCGCCCGAGCGGGAACTGGCCGAGCTGAACGCCGCGTTGGTGGCAGCCGGGGTGCGGGTGCGCGGCTTCGGGGTCGAGCGGGCCTCGCTGGAGGACGCGTTCATGGCGCTGACGGGGGAGGGGTTCGATGTCGCGGGCTGAGACGGAAGCCGTACCGGGTCTGCGCCCGCCGAGTCCGCTGTGGACCCTCGGTCTCCTGCGCAGCGAACTGCTCACCACCTTCCGGCGCTGGCGCACCCTCGCCCTGCTGGGCGTGCTGGCCGCCGTGCCGGTGCTGGTCGGGATCGCGGTGAAGATCGAGACCAGTGACGGATCGTCGGTCGCGGGCGGCGGAGGCGGCGAGGGCCCGGCGTTCATCGCGCAGATCACCAACAACGGCCTGTTCCTGGTGTTCACCGCGCTCGCCGCGACCCTGCCGTTCTTCCTGCCGATGGCGGTGGGCGTGGTGGCGGGCGACGCGATCGCCGGCGAGGCGAACGCGGGCACCCTGCGCTATCTGCTGGTCGCCCCGGCCGGCCGCACCCGGCTGCTGCTCACCAAGTACGCGGCCACCCTAGCGTTCTGCCTGGCGGCGACCCTGACGGTCGCGCTCTCGGCGCTCGCGGTCGGGGCACTGCTCTTCCCGCTCGGCGACCTCACCACCATCTCCGGCACCCGGATCGGCTTCGCCGAAGGGCTGGGCCGGGCCCTGCTGATCGCCCTGGTCGTCGCCGCCTCACTGCTCGGCATCGCGGCGCTCGGCCTGTTCGTCTCCACCCTGACCAACAGCGGAATCGCCGCCATGGCGACCACCGTCGGCCTGCTCATCACGGTCCAGATCCTCGACCAGATCCCCCAGCTGGACGCCCTGCACCCGTACTTCTTCTCCCACTACTGGCTGTCCTTCGCGGACCTGATGCGCGAGCCGGTCTACTGGGACGACCTGCGGAAGAACCTGGGCCTCCAGGGCCTGTACGCGGTCGTCTTCGGCTCGGCCGCCTGGGCGCGGTTCACGGCGAAGGACATCACCGCCTGATCCGAGCCGCCGTGGGCTCAGCCGCGGACCGGGAACCGGGCGAGCGGGGCCTCGCGTGCGAAGAAGGTCTTGGCGCGGGTCAGCGCCTCGGTGTCGTTCAGGACGTCGCCCGGCTTGCTGCCGTTGCCGAGCAGCACCCCGCCGAAACGCATGCCCATGTACGCGGCCGAGTTGTTGAGCGTGCCGACCAGCGGATCGGCGACCACTTCCTCGGTGGCGAGCGCGGTCACACCCCACAGGGTGCGGCCGGCCATCGTCGCCCTGAAGTCCACGCCGGGAGTGCGCAGCCAGGCCGACCAGTGGTCCAGGTAGCGCTTGGTCTGGGCGGACACCGAGTACCAGTACAGCGGCGAGGCGATCACCAGGTCCGTCGCGGCGAGCGTGGCCTCGCGCAGCAGGGTGGCGTTGGCGTGCTCGGACCGGAAGGCCTCGTCCTCGTGCCGCACGTCCTCGAAGTCCGGCAGCGGATGGTCGGTGAGGCTGATCCACCGCTGCTCGACCTCCGGCGGCAGCTGCTCGGCGGCTCGCCGGGCCAGCAGTTCGGTGTTGCCGTCGGGCCGGGTGCTGCCGAGCAGGAACAGGAAGCGGCGCGTCATGGTTCCCCCATGTGAGCGAATCGACGACAGGCATCATATGCGCATGCATGTAATTGCCGTCCAGGGGGAACTCCTGCGCCGTCCGGGGCCGACGGTGAACGGCACCGGTTCTTGGGACGAGGCTGTGACGCCCCGGTGACCACAGCGGCGCGCGCGAGCGGCGAGACTCGACGCTAGGGTCCGCCGACCCGCGGACGCATCAGAACGAGGGAACCGATGTCTCGACCCAGCCGCGAGAAGCAGCCGGAACAGCAGCCCCACGGCACACCTCCGGCGACGCCGATCGACGTCCGCGTCTTCGCCGGAAGCGGTCCGGACACCGCCGGTGCGACCGTCGGCGGCACATCCCTCGCACCGGTCCCCGGCGAGGAACCGCAGCAGACCGTGCTCAACCACCTCCACCGCATCGCCCGCGCCGCCGGCCGCCCCGTCCTGGCCACCGTCCACGACGAACGGATCGGCTACGTCGTCCCGCTCCAGGTCGACCCGGACGGCTCCAGCCGCTACACCGCACAGCCGTACAGCACGCCGGCGCGGCAGAGCACGAGCTCACGGCCGGAGGGAGCCCAGCGGCCGGAGGGAGCCAAGCGGCCGGAAGGAGCGCTCAGGCACGAGGCGGTGTCACAGCCGGACCCGCGTCCGGGACAGGACGCACGGCCCCAGCCGGACCCGCGTCCCGCGCACCCCCCTCTCGGCGGCGGTCCCACGCAGGTGCTGCGTGTGCCGCAGACTCCCGCGCCGCAGGCCTGGCCGGAGCCCGCGGTGGGTGACGCGCCCGACGTCACGCAGGACGCTCCGCTGGACTCCGCGCCCACCTTCCGGCTGCGCGCGGTCCCGGAGCCCGCCCGTGTCCCCGGCACCGTCACGCCGCCCACGGGCGCGTTCGGACCGCCGCCGGTGATGGCACCGGCCACGGACGCCCCGTCGCACCCCACACCCGGCACCCCTCCCACCGGGGCCCCCGCCCCCGCCCCCTCCCCCCGCCGCCCCTCCCCCTCCCGCCTCGATCCCGACCCCCGGCCCACCCCGCCCCGGGGCTTCGACGCCGTCGCCGAAGCCGTGCTCGGGGACGAGGTCCCCGCCACCGCCCCGACCCCGCTCACCGCACCCCTGGCCCGGATCAGCGAGGCGGTGAAGGAGGGCCGTATAGACACCGCGTCCACCCTCGCCGAGCAGGCCTTGGGCGACGGCGCGGCGATGCTGGGGGCGGACCACCCGGAGGTGCTGCGGCTCGGGGAACTCACCGCCTACATCGCCTACCTGGCCGGTGACCCGGCGCGCGCCTTCCGGCTCTCCGTCGACCTGGTGCAGGCCCGCCGCCGGACGGGTGACGCGGAGGCGGCGTACGGCAATGTGCAGAGCGCGGCGACGGCCTGGCGCGCGGTGCGCGATCCGCTGCTCGGTCTCGACCTCGGTCGGGAGCTGATCGGACTGTGGTCCGAGCTGGCCGCCGAGCCAGGCCCGGCCGCCGAGGACGTGGAGGAGCTGGAGTCGGCGCACTCCCGTATGACCCGTCTGACCGAGCGGGCCCGCAAGGCGGCGGCCGCTCAGTCACCGGCGGAGTGACGCCGGGGCCCGAGGGCACCGCCGGTGCCGCCGCCCGGCCGGCGATGGCCTCCCGCGCTCGGGCCTACTGCACGCAGAACTCGTTCCCCTCCGGGTCCGCCATCACCACCCACGCCCCGGACGGTTCCCGCACCTCCCGCAGCACGCTCGCGCCGAGACCCCGCAGGCGTTCCACCTCGTCCGCGCGACGGCCCTCGCCCGGGTGGAGGTCCAGGTGGAGGCGGTTCTTGGCGGCCTTCGGCTCGGGCACGCGCTGGAAGAGCAGCCGGCGTCCGAGCCCGGTGCCGCTGTCCTCGTCGTAGGGGTCGTCGGGGTGGCGTACCGCTATGAGGTCCCGGAAGGCCGGGCGGCCGTGGAAGTCGACGGTGGCCTCCGCGGGCAGCGCGCCGAGCTCCAGCAGGCGCCGGACGAGGGCGCTGTTGTCCTCGGCCAGGTAGTTGAGCGCGGCGGCCCAGAAGTCGGCCTGGGCGTGCGGGTCGTGCGCGTCGATGACGACTTTCCAGTGGACGGGGGCGGGCGCTGACGCCTTCTCGGTCATGTCCTCAGTTATAGAGCGAGGCACTGACAACGGCCCGTCGTCGCACCCGAGGACGGACCGCTGCACCGCGTCGCGCCGTTCTACGGCTTGGCGTCGACCGCCGATGCGGATGCGGATGCGGATGCGGATGCCGACGGCGACGCGCTCTCAGCCTCCGGGACAGCGCCCGCGGAGCCCGCCGTGCCCGCGGAGCCCGCCGTGCCCGTCGTGGTGCTGTTGCCTGCGCCGGGGGTCGCCTTCGCCGCCCTGAGCGTGCGCGCCGCTCGGCGCGCGGTGCGCAGCGCGTCCCAGGTGAGCAGCGACAGCGCCAGCCAGACCAGCGCGAAGCCGGCCCAGCGCTCGGGCGGCATGGCCTCGGCGAAGTAGACGACTCCGAGCAGGAACTGGAAGACCGGGGCCAGGTACTGGAGCAGGCCCAGCGTGGACAGGGGCACGCGGATCGCGGCGGCGCCGAAGCAGACCAGCGGGAGCGCGGTGACCAGTCCGGTCGCGGCGAGCAGCGCCGCGTGCCCCGGCCCCTCGGTGGTGAAGGTGGAGTCGCCCTGGGCGGTCAGCCACAGCAGGTAAGCGAGGGCGGGCAGGAACTGGATGGCGGTCTCGGCGGCCAGCGACTCCAGGCCGCCGAGGTTCACCTTCTTCTTGACCAGCCCGTAGGTGGCGAAGGAGAAGGCTAGGCAGAGGGAGATCCACGGCGGTCGGCCGTAGCCGATCGCGAGGACGAGGACCGCCGCGAGGCCGATGCCGACCGCCGCCCACTGCACGGGCCGCAGCCGCTCCTTCAGCAGCAGCACGCCCATGGCGATGGTGACCAGCGGGTTGATGAAGTACCCGAGCGAGGCCTCGACGACCTGGCCGTTGTTCACGGCCCAGATGTAGACGCCCCAGTTGACGGTGATGACGGCCGCGGCGATGGCGATCAGCCCCAGCTTGCGCGGCTGCCGCAGCAGTTCCACGGCCCAGGCCCAGCGCCGGACGACGAGCAGCGCGACGCCGACGAAGACCAGGGACCACACCATGCGGTGGGCCAGTATCTCCACCGCGCCGGCGGGCTTGAGCAGAGGCCAGAAGAGGGGCACGAGACCCCACATGCCGTAGGCCGCGAAGCCGTTCAGGAGTCCTGTCCGTGCCTCGCCCTTAGAAGTTCCGGTCACCGGGCTCCTCCTCGTCGCGTCCACCTCGCCCGGACGAAGGTAGCGCCGAACCGGCCCGGCTGTCATGTCCGTATCGCCATACGGTCATGACAGCCGGGCCGGACCCGGGTGCCGCCCCGGTTCTCAGGCCTCCCCAGGCCTCCCCAGGCCTCCCCAGGCCTCCCCAGGCCTCCCCAGGCCTCCCCAGGCCTTCTCAGGCTTTCTCCAGGCCCTCCCAGGCCTCCTCAGGCCTTCAGCGCCGCGGCGATCGCCTCGGCCAGCGGCGTGGTCGGGCGGCCGGTCAGCCGGGAGAGGTCGCCGGTGACGACGCCCAGCTCGCCCTTCTCGATCGACACGTCCACCCCGGCCAGGATCGCGGCCAGCGGCTCGGGCAGCCCGGCTCCGGCGAGGATGCCGGTCAGCGCCTCGGGGGAGACGGCGTTGTAGACGATCTCGCGGCCGGTCTGCCGGCTCAGCTCGGCGGCGTACTCGGCGAAGCTCCAGGCCTCGTCGCCGCTCAGCTCGTACACCTGGTTCTCGTGGCCCTCGCCCGTCAGTACCGCGGCGGCCGCGGCCGCGTAGTCCGCGCGGGAGGCGGAGGCGACCCGGCCCTCCCCGGCGGCGGCCACGACGGCGTCGTGCGCCAGGACCGGGGCCAGGTTCTCGGTGTAGTTCTCGTGGTACCAGCCGTTGCGCAGCAGCACGTACGGCAGCCCGGAGGCGAGCAGCGCCTCCTCGGTGCCGCGGTGGTCGTCGGCGAGGGCGGCGCTCAGCGTGCCGGGGGCGCTGGTGTAGGCGAGCAGGGCGACCCCGGCCGCCTTGGCGGCGTCGATGACGACCCGGTGCTGGCCGACGCGGCCCTTGTCGAACTCGTTGCCGGAGATGAGCAGCACCTTGTCGCCGGCGGCGAAGAGGCCGTCGAAGGTCTCGGGGGCGTTGTAGTCGGCGACGGCGATCCGCACGCCCCGTTCGGCGAGGTCGGCGGCCTTCTCCGGGGTGCGGACCACGGCCGTGATCCGCTCGGCCGGGACCCGCTCCAGCAGTGCGTGGACGACGTGGCGGCCGAGGTGTCCGGTGGCTCCGGTGACGACGATGCTCATGATCTGGGATCTCCTTGTGGGGTGCGTACGCACTAACCCTAAGGAAGGCGCTAACCTATGGAAAGTACCCACTTTGAAGTAAGGTACTTCCATGGAAGTAAGTGCGCTGGAAGCGAGCCCGTTGAGCGCGTGGAAGGCCGACGGCAGCACGATGTGCCCGTCCCGGCTGGTGCTGGAGCACGTCACCAGCCGCTGGGGCGTCCTGGTCCTGATCCACCTCCGGGAACGCCCGCACCGCTTCAGCGAGCTGCGCCGGGCCATCGGCCGCGTCAGCGAGAAGATGCTCACCCAGACCCTCCAGACCCTGGAGCGCGACGGCTTCGTCCACCGCGACGCCAAGCCGGTGATCCCGCCCCGCGTCGACTACTCCCTCACCGAGCTGGGCCGCGAGGCCGCCGAACAGGTGCGCGCCCTCGCACTGTGGACCGAGCGGCGGATGGCCGACGTGGAGCGGGCGCGCCGGGAGTACGACGAGGCCCGGGCGTAACCGCCCGGGCCTCGCTGAACGTACTGTGCGGTGCGGTCAGCCGACGACCGTCCAGGTGTCGCCGCCGGCCAGCAGCGCCGCCAGATCGCCCTTGCCGCGCTGCTCGACGGCCGTGTCCAGCTGGTCGGCCATCAAGGTGTCGTAGACCGGCCGCTCCACCGAGCGGAGCACGCCGATCGGGGTGTGGTGCAGGGTGTCCGGGTCGGCCAGCCGGGACAGCGCGAACGCGGTCGTCGGGGAGGCCGCGTGCGCGTCGTGCACCAGGACGTCGGCCTCGTTCTCCGGGGTCACCGTGACCACCTCCAGATCACCCGTGGCCCGGTTCCTGACGACGCCGCGCGCACCGTCGGCGCCGAAGCGGATCGGCTGCCCGTGCTCCAGCCGGATCACCGCCTCCTCGGCCGACTCGCGGTCCTTCAGCACCTCGAAGGCGCCGTCGTTGAAGATGTTGCAGTTCTGGTAGATCTCGACCAGCGCCGTGCCCGGATGGGCGGCGGCCTGGCGCAGCACCTCGGTCAGGTGCTTGCGGTCCGAGTCGACCGTGCGGGCCACGAACGACGCCTCCGCGCCGAGCGCCAGCGACACCGGGTTGAACGGCGCGTCCAGCGAGCCCATCGGCGTCGACTTGGTGATCTTCCCGAGCTCGGAGGTGGGGGAGTACTGGCCCTTGGTCAGCCCGTAGATCCGGTTGTTGAACAGCAGGATCTTGAGGTTGACGTTGCGGCGCAGGGCGTGGATCAGATGGTTGCCGCCGATCGACAGCGCGTCGCCGTCACCGGTGACCACCCACACGCTCAGATCCCGCCGGGACGCGGCGAGGCCGGTCGCGATGGCCGGGGCGCGGCCGTGGATGGAGTGCATCCCGTAGGTGTTCATGTAGTACGGGAAGCGGGAGGAGCAGCCGATGCCGGAGACGAAGACGATGTTCTCGCGCGCCAGGCCGAGCTCCGGCATGAAGCCCTGCACGGCGGCGAGGATCGCGTAGTCACCGCACCCGGGGCACCAGCGCACTTCCTGATCGGACTTGAAGTCCTTCATGGACTGCTTGGCCTCGGCCTTGGGGACCAGCTTCAGTGCCTCAGTCATCGATGGCCTCCTTCAGGGCCTCGGCCAGCTGCTCGGCCTTGAACGGCATGCCGTTGACCTGCGTGAACGAGCGGGCGTCGACCAGGTACTTCGCACGGATGAGGGTGGCGAGCTGGCCGAGGTTCATCTCCGGGACGACGACCGTGTCGTAGCGCTCCAGCACCGCGCCCAGGTTGTGCGGGAAGGGGTTGAGGTGGCGCAGATGGGCCTGCGCGATCCCCACGCCGGCCGCGCGCAGCCGGCGGACGGCCGCCGTGATCGGCCCGTACGTCGAGCCCCAGCCGAGCACCAGCGCCCGCGCGCCGTGCGGGTCGTCGACCTCCAGGTCGGGGACGTCGATGCCGTCCACCTTGGCCTGCCGGGTCCGGACCATGAAGTCGTGGTTGGCCGGGTCGTACGAGATGTTGCCGGTGCCGTCCTGCTTCTCGATGCCGCCGATACGGTGCTCCAGCCCCGGTGTGCCGGGGACCGCCCACGGGCGGGCGAGCGTCTGCGGATCGCGCTTGTACGGCCAGAAGACCTCGCTGCCGTCCTCCAGGGTGTGGTTGGGGCCCTGGGCGAACTGCACCTGGAGGTCGGGAAGCTCGTCCTGCTCCGGGATCCGCCACGGCTCGGAGCCGTTGGCCAGATAGCCGTCGGACAGCAGGAAGACCGGTGTGCGGTACGCCAGCGCGATCCGGGCCGCCTCCAGGGCCGCGTCGAAGCAGTCGGCCGGGGTGCGCGGCGCGATCACCGGGACCGGCGCCTCGCCGTTGCGGCCGTACATCGCCTGGAGCAGGTCGGCCTGCTCGGTCTTGGTCGGCAGACCTGTCGACGGCCCGCCGCGCTGGATGTCGACGACCAGCAGCGGCAGCTCCAGCGAGACGGCCAGGCCGATCGTCTCGCTCTTGAGCGCCACACCCGGCCCCGAGGTGGTGGTGACCGCGAGCGACCCGCCGAAAGCGGCGCCCAGCGCGGCGCCGATGCCGGCGATCTCGTCCTCCGCCTGGAAGGTGCGGACACCGAAGTTCTTGTGCTTGCTCAGCTCGTGCAGGATGTCGCTGGCCGGGGTGATCGGGTACGACCCCAGGAACAGCGGCAGATCGGCCTGCCGGGCGGCCGCGACCAGGCCGTACGACAGCGCCAGGTTCCCGGAGATGTTGCGGTAGGTGCCCACCGGGAAGGCCTTCGCCGCGGGCGCCACCTCGTAGGAGACCGCGAAGTCCTCCGTGGTCTCGCCGAAGTTCCAGCCCGCGCGGAACGCGGCGATGTTGGCCGCCGCGATCTCCGGCTTCTTGGCGAACTTGCTCCGCAGGAACCGCTCGGTGCCCTCGGTCGGCCGGTGGTACATCCACGACAAGAGGCCGAGCGCGAACATGTTCTTGCTGCGCTCGGCCTCCTTGCGGCTGAGGTCGAAGTCCTTCAGGGCCTCCACGGTCAGCGTGGTCAGCGGCACCGGATGAAGGCTGTACCCGTCGAGGGAGCCGTCCTCCAGCGGACTGGCCGCGTACCCGACCTTCTGCATCGCCCGTTTGGTGAACTCGTCCGTGTTGACGATGATCTCCGCGCCGCGCGGCAGATCGCCCATATTGGCCTTGAGCGCCGCCGGGTTCATCGCGACCAGCACGTTCGGCGCGTCGCCCGGCGTCAGGATGTCGTGGTCGGCGAAGTGCAGCTGGAACGAGGAGACACCCGGCAGGGTGCCGGCGGGCGCCCGGATCTCGGCCGGGAAGTTCGGCAGCGTCGACAGGTCGTTGCCGAACGACGCGGTCTCCGAGGTGAAGCGGTCACCGGTGAGCTGCATACCGTCACCCGAGTCCCCCGCGAACCTGATGATCACTCGGTCGAGCCGGCGGACGTCCTTCGTCCCCGCCGGTCTGCGCTGCTCTCCGACGACGGCTTCGTCGGCCTGCTCCGCTGGGCTACTGACCTGGCTCGTCACTGAACTGAACCTCCCTGGAGGCGGTTGTCGGGGAGCGGCCCTCCCACAGGCGTTCCCAGGATCAACCCTACGACCGGGAGGGGTGCGAACCCTCGGTCATTCGCATGAAGAACACGCGCGCGTGACGCCCCGCGCCCCGCCCGGACCGCGCCCGCCATCCGACTGCCACCGCCCCCCACCAGGCGTTACGCCGCTCCCCCTGTCCTGCTCCGATGCTTCCCGCGCGGCGGCCGTTTCACGTGTCCTGATGACCACGCAATGACTGACGGGCAGTCAGACGGGCCGGCCGCCGCGCGGGAGGCGTCACGAGTTCAGATACGTCAGGACGGCGAGCACCCGGCGGTGGTCGCCGTCGCTCGGCGACAGGCCGAGCTTCAGGAAGATGTTGCTGACGTGCTTCTCCACGGCGCCGTCGCTGACGACCAGCTGCCGCGCGATCGCCGAGTTCGTCCGGCCCTCGGCCATCAGCCCCAGCACCTCGCGCTCCCTCGGGGTGAGCCCCGCGAGCACGTCCTGCTTACGGCTGCGGCCCAGCAGCTGGGCGACCACCTCCGGGTCCAGCGCGGTACCGCCCTGGGCCACCCGCACCACCGCGTCCACGAACTCCCGCACCTCGGCGACCCGGTCCTTCAGCAGATAGCCGACCCCGCGGCTGGACCCGGCGAGCAGCTCGGTGGCGTACCGCTCCTCCACGTACTGCGACAGCACCAGCACGCCCAGTCCCGGATGGCTCTTGCGCAACCGCACGGCGGCCCGCACGCCCTCGTCGGTGTGGGTCGGCGGCATCCGCACATCGGCCACCACCACGTCGGGCAGCGCGCCCTCCCCGTCCAGATCGCTGATCGTCTTCAGCAACGCCTCCGCGTCCGCCACCCCGGCGACGACCTCGTGCCCACGGTCGGTCAGCAACCGGGTCAGCCCCTCCCTGAGCAGCACCGAATCCTCGGCGATGACCACCCGCACCCTGACCTCCACGCTTTCCGTCCCCCCAGCCGACTGCCGCGAACAAGCAACGGCCCCAGCATTCCAGGCTCGGCGGACGGATGCGGGCGCGGCGGAGAGTTCGCCGGTACCGGGCGGGCCGATGGTGACCGGGGTGAGCGGGGGCATGCGGTACGTGACCGGTCTCAGCCGCGCCAGGGCAGTTCCGCGGTGATCCGGGTGGGTCCCGCGGGCGGGGAGTCGACGACCAGGATGCCGTCGACGGCGTCGAGGCGTTCGGCGAGGCCGGCGAGGCCGGAGCCGGGGGAGGGCGCGGCGCCGCCCACGCCGTCGTCGCCGACCTGGAGCATCAGCCGGTTGTCGGACCGCCACACGTCCACGGACGCCGACCGGGCCCGGCTGTGCTTGGCGACGTTCTGGAGCAGCTCGGAGACCGTGAAGTAGGCGATGCCCTCGATCGCCGCCGCGGGCCGCGACGCGAGGTCGACCTCCACCCGCACCGGAACCGTGCAGCGGGAGGCGACCGCGGACAGTGCCGCGTCCAGGCCGCGGTCGGTCAGGACCGCCGGGTGGATGCCGCGCGCGAGGTCCCGCAGCTCCTGGAGCGCCGTCTTCACCTCGCCGTGCGCCTCGTCCACCATCCGCGCCGCCGCCTTCGGGTCCTCCGCCAGCTTCTCCTTGGCGAGCCCGAGATCCATGGCCAGCGCGACCAGCCGGGCCTGCGCCCCGTCGTGCAGATCCCGCTCGATGCGCCGCAGGTCCGCCGCGGCCGTGTCGACCACGACGCCCCGGTCCGACTCCAGCTCCACGACCCGCGACGCCAGCCGGGACGGCCCGAGCAGACCGAGCACCATCAGCCGGTCCACAGTGGTCAGCGCCCGCACGATCCACGGCGTGGCCAGCGTGCACAGCAGTCCGATCAGCGCCGTGACGGTGATCTCGAACGGGTTGTCGAGGTAGATGCTGTGCGTCTCGTCGCCGTACAGCTGGAGCCCGTCCTGCCCGCCGTACATCGGGAAGACCCAGAACCACAGCGGGTACGTCAGCAGCGCCCAGCCGTACGCCCAGAAGGTCAGCGCGACGGTGAACGAGAACACCGCCCAGGGGAAGTGGAGCACCGCGTACAGCAGGTGCCGCCACGACGTGCCGCTCTTGAGGACCGCGCCCATCCACGCCATCAGGCCGGTCCTCCGCGCCCGCAGCGGCTCCGGATCGGCCACCTCCAGACCGAGCAGACCGCGCGCCCGCGTCCGCTCCAGCGCCCCGAGCCCCCGGCACCCGGCGAGCCCCGCGGCCAGCACGGGAACGCCGAGGAAGGTCACCAGCAGCCCGGCACCGACGGACAGCATGGTGACGGCGTACGTGAAGAACAGCACGCCGATCGGCAGCCCGAGCAGCACATACGCGAACTCCCGCCAGCTGCGCGCCTCGAACGGCGCCCGCAGCCCGGCCGGCAGCCGCCGCTCGCGACGGCCGTACTCCCGTCCGTACCCGTACCCCTGCCCGTACTCCGTGGCCATCGGTCCCGTCCCGTTCTGCTCGTCTCGGATCGCCCTGCTGGTGCCGTGACTCCACCCTCCCGCCCGGCGGGCTCGCGAACCATGGAGTCCGTCGGCGTCTCGGGAGGGGGGTTTTCCCTACCCCCGCGGCCGGTCCCGCCACGGCAGTTCGGCGGTGACCAGCGTCGGCCCGCCCGCCGGCGAGTCCAGGACGAACAGCCCGTCCACCGCGCCCAGCCGCTCGGCGAGCCCGCGCATCCCGGTCCCGCCGTCCAGCCGGGCGCCGCCGCGGCCGTTGTCCTGTACCTGGATCAGCAGCCGTTCCTCCGACCGCCACACCTCGACGGACGCGGTGCTCGCCCCGCTGTGCTTGCTGACGTTCTGGAGCAGCTCCGAGACAGTGAAGTAGGCGATGCCCTCGATGGCCTCGGCGGGCCGCTCCGCCAGGTCGACCGTCACCTTCACGGGGACCGTGCACCGGGAGGCGACCGAGGAGAGCGCCGCGTCCAGGCCGCGGTCGGTGAGGACCGCCGGGTGGATGCCGCGCGCGAGGTCCCGCAGCTCCTGGAGCGCCAGCTTCACCTCGCCGTGCGCCTCCTCGACCATCGCCGCCGCCGCGTCCGGATCCTCCAGCAGCTTCTCCTTGGCCAGCCCGAGCCCCATGGCCAGCGCCACCAGCCGGGCCTGCGCCCCGTCGTGCAGATCCCGCTCGATACGCCGCAGATCGGCCGCGGCGGTGTCCACGACGACCCCGCGGTCGGACTCCAATTCGGCGATCCGCCGCTCCAGCTCGTCGGACGGCGACAGCAGCCCGCGCACCATCGCCCGGTCCGCGTTGGCGAGCCCCCGCGCTATGAACGGCAGCACCGGCCACAGCACGAACAGCGAGGTCAGCGTGATGGTGAAGGTGACGATGCCCCAGGGCAGCCGGATGAAGTCGTAGAGGACCGTCCGCCAGCCGACCGGGTCCTTCAGCGCCATCCACAGCTGGGCGAAGAACCCGCCGCTCGCGTCCCCCCGGCGCGAGCGCAGCGGCAGCGGGCTCGGCTCGTCGATCCGCACGCCGAGCAGCGCGCGGGCCCGCGCCCGCTCCAGCTTGCCGATCTGCCGCGCGCCCATCAGTCCGGCCGCGAGCAGCGGGAACCCGATCACCGTGACGGTCAGGAAGGCGCTGGTGAACAGCACGGTGGCCACGTAGACGAAGCCCAGCAGGGCCATCGGCAGGTTGGCCAGGAGATGCGCGATCTCCTTCCAGGTGTGCGCGTCGTAGGCGAGGCGGGCCGGTGGCGGTCGGTGGTCGTCGTCGCCCGCGTACGGCGCCGCGGCCGGATCCGGGGCCGGGGCTGGAACCGGGTCCGGGGCCAGGTTGCGTTCGGTCATAGCGGTTAGCGTGCCGGGCGGCGGGCGGTCGCGCCATGAGGTGCGCCGCCGAGCCGGCCGGGGGAAAACCCCACCCCGGCATCTCAACGTGTGACGGGCTGCTTACCGCCTCTTTAACAGGCCCTAGACTCGCCTGCGTACAGATCGTTCGAGATCGAACGCCGTTCGAATAGGACGCGAAGTTGTTCTAGGTTGTTCGAGGAACGTCGAGGTCGCGTCTAGGTCAGGGAGCGAGGGGACGGACGTGCGGGAACCGACCGTGGAACCGGCTGTGGTGGTCGCGGCGGACTACTTCCAGTCCTACTCCGTCGTCGGACTGCTCGCCGCCGTCGGCGTGCTGTTCGTCGCGGTGGCCTTCGGCGCCGGCCGGCTGCTGCGCCCCGTCGTCCCCACCCCGGAGAAGCTGCTGACCTACGAGTGCGGCGTCGACCCCGTCGGCGAGGGCTGGGCCCACACCCAGGTCCGCTACTACGTCTACGCCTTCCTCTACGTCATCTTCGCCGTCGACTCGATCTTCCTGTTCCCCTGGGCGACGGTCTTCGCCGATCCCCAGTACGGAGCCGCCACCCTCGTGGAGATGTTCATCTTCCTCGGCTTCCTCGCCGTGGGCCTGCTCTACGCGTACAAGAAGGGCGTCCTGACATGGACGTGACCCCGGAGCCCGTTCCGCTGCCCGAGCCCAAGCGGCTGGGCGCACTCGCCCGCCTCGCCCCCGAGCCGATGAAGGTCGTCCTCAACTGGGGCCGCCGCTACTCCCTGTGGGTCTTCAACTTCGGCCTCGCCTGCTGCGCGATCGAGTTCATCGCCGCGTCGATGGCCCGCCACGACTTCATCCGCCTCGGCGTCATCCCCTTCGCACCGGGACCGCGCCAGGCCGACCTCATGGTCGTCTCCGGCACGGTCACCGACAAGATGGCCCCGGCCGTCAAGCGCCTCTACGAGCAGATGCCCGAGCCGAAGTACGTCATCTCCTTCGGCGCGTGCAGCAACTGCGGCGGCCCGTACTGGGACTCCTACTCCGTCACCAAGGGCGTCGACCAGATCATCCCCGTCGACGTCTACGTCCCCGGCTGCCCGCCCCGCCCCGAGGCGCTGCTCCAGGGCATCCTCAAGCTCCAGGAGAAGATCGCCCGCGAGTCCCTGGGCGAGCGCTACGGCACGGTCCCGGCCCGCCCCTCCACGGCCGCGCTCCAGAGCGGCCTGGTCCGGCCCCCGGCCGCGGAGGACTCCTCGGAGCCCGGGGAGGCCCGATGAGCGCCGTCGGCTGGCTGCCCGCCCCCGCCGAGGAACTGTTCGGGCCCGACGCCACGGCCGAGGAGGCGTACGAGGTCCTGACCGTCGACGTGCCCCCGGCCGCCTGGACCGACGCGCTGCGCACGGCCCGCGACGAGCTGCACTGCACCTACTTCGACTGGCTGAGCGCGGTCGACGAACCCGCCACCGGCTTCCGGATCTCCGCGCACGTCGTCGCGCTCTCCCCGGTACGGCGCCTGCTGCTGCGGACGACGGTGCCGCACTCCGCGCCGCTGCTCGCCTCCGCCGTCGACGTCTACGCCGGCGCCACCTGGCACGAGCGCGAGACCCACGAGATGTTCGGCGTCTCCTTCGACGGCCACCCCGGCCTCGACCACCTCCTCCTCCCCGAGAACTTCGAGGGCCACCCCCTCCGCAAGGACTTCGTCCTCGCCGCCCGCGTCGCCAAGGCGTGGCCCGGCGCCAAGGAACCCGGCGAGTCCGAGCACGGCGGCCCCAAGCGCCGCCAGATGCTGCCGCCGGGCGTCCCCGACCCGAACGAGTGGGGCCCCCTCAAGGGCCAGCTCCCACCGGCCCCGGCCCGTCCGGCCCGCGCCGCGCGCCCCGCTGCCGCCGGCGACCGCCCGGCCCGCCGCACCCGCACCGCCGGCGAGGGCTCCGCGAGCCAGACCGCACCGGCGCCCGGCCCCCGCCGCGCGAGAAGCGTGAGCCAGGGCTCGGCCTCCCAGCGCCCGGAGCAGCCGGAGACCACACCGACGACACCGACGGCCCCGGATGCTCCGGCGGCGCCGACTGCCCCGGATGCTCCGGCGGCGCCGACTGCCACGGAGAGCGCGGCTGCGCCGACGGGCCCGAGGCGGGCTCGCAGTGCTGCTCAGGGTTCGGCGTCCCAGCGTGAGCCGGGGGAGGCGGACGCGGAGGGCGCGGCTGCGCCGGGGGCTTCGGCTGCGCCGGCGGGTCCGAGGCGGGCTCGCAGTGCTGCTCAGGGTTCGGCGTCCCAGCGCGAGCCGGGGGACGCGGAGGGTACGGAAGTGGCGGCGCCGGAGTCCTCGGAGGCTTCGGGACCGGCCGCCGCTCCGGACGCGGGTCCGAGGCGGGCCCGGAGCGCATCCGAGGGCTCCGCGAGCCTGCGCGCCGCGGCGCCGGGCGCCGGTACGGCCCGGCGCGCCCGCAGCGCGAGCGACGGCTCCGCCTCCCAGCGCGCCGAGACACCGGCGACGGAGGCTCCGGCCCCGCGCCCCAGCACCGCCCCGCGCAGCCCGGACGCGCCCTGGCACCACGCCCGCCCGGCCTTCGACGAGCCGGCACCGCAGCAGACGCCCACGCCGGTCACGCCCTCGACCCCCGAGGACGCCCCCGCGAGGACCGAACCGTCCGCCGCCGCACCTGCGACACCGCCCACGGAAACGCCGTCGTCTGCGGAGCGGCTGTCGAGTGCGGAGCGGCAGTCCGCTGGGGAGCCGTCGGTCCCGGACGAGCGGCCGTCGAGTGCGGAGCGGCAGTCCGCTGCGGAGCCGTCGGCTCCGGGCGAGCGGTCGTCCTCCGACGAGCCGTCCTCGCCCTCGGAGTCCCCGTCGCCCGAGGAGTCCCCGACAGCCGACAAGCCGTCGGCCCTCGACGAGCCCTCGGCGCCCGACACCCCGTCGTCACCGTCCCCGCACGCACCGTCGCGGGGGCCGGCTGCCGACGGATCCCCGGAGCCGCCTGCCGACGGATCCCTGGAGCCGCCTGCCGACGGATCCCCCGAGCCGCCTACCGGCGACCGAGGCCCAGGCACGGCGACCCCCACCGAGCCACCCCGCGACAAGGCGACCCCGGCCGAGCGGACCCCGGACGAGGCCAACTCGGCCGAGCGGACCCCTGACACGGCGACCCCCGCCGACCCCGCACCCCCCGACGAACCCCCCACCCCCGAAGACCCCTCAGGAGGCCCGCGGTGAACGACGTGCTGGACGTCGCTCTGCGACTTCTGATCGTCTTCGGCGTCTTCCTCACCTTCCCGCTGCTCGTCGGCCAGACCGAGCACAAGGTGATGGCGCACATGCAGGGCCGCCTCGGCCCGATGTACGCCGGTGGCTTCCACGGCTGGGCCCAGCTCGTCGCCGACGGCGTGAAGTTCGCGCAGAAGGAGGACGTGGTCCCGGCCGGCGCGGACCGCCGTATCTTCCAGCTCGCCCCGGCCGTGGCGCTCCTGCCGTACCTCCTCGTCCTGCTCGCCATCCCCATCGGCCCGGGCGAGGGCGCGGTCGGCGAGGTGATCGACGCGGGCATCTTCTTCGTGCTCGCGGTGATGGGCGTGGGCGTCCTCGGCTCCCTGATGGCCGGCTGGGCCTCCGCCAACAAGTTCTCCCTCCTCGGCGGCCTGCGCACCGCCGCCCAGCTCCTCGCCTACGAGCTGCCGATGCTGCTCGCCGCCGCCTCGGTGGCGATGGCGGCCGGCACGGTCTCCCTGCCCGGCATCGTCGACGCCTTCGAGTGGTGGTGGCTGCCCTGGCAGATCGTCGGCGCGATCGTGTTCTTCGTGGCGGGCCTGGCCGAACTCCAGCGACCGCCCTTCGACATGCCGGTCGCCGACTCGGAGATCATCTTCGGTGCGTACACCGAGTACACCGGCCTGCGCTTCGCTCTCTTCCTGCTCGCCGAGTACGCCGGGATCGTCGTCCTGTGCGGCCTGACCACCGTCCTCTTCCTGGGCGGCTGGCACGGCCCGTGGGGCGCCGACGGTCTCGGCTGGGTGTGGACGCTGCTGAAGACCGCCGTGCTCGCCTTCGTCGTGATCTGGCTCCGCGTCACCTATCCCCGGCTGCGCGAGGACCAGCTCCAGAAGCTCTCCTGGACCCTCCTCGTCCCCCTCTCCCTCGCCCAGATCGCCCTCACCGGCATCGTCAAGGTGGTGATCTCCTAACCATGGCCCCCATCCCCGGCTCCGGCCTCGCCAAGGGCCTGGCCGTCACCCTCCGCACGATGACGAAGAAGACCGTCACCGAGCAGTACCCGGAGACCCAGCCCGACCTCCCGCCCCGCACCCGCGGCGTGATCGGCCTCTTCGAGGAGAACTGCACGGTCTGCATGCTGTGCGCCCGTGAGTGCCCCGACTGGTGCATCTACATCGACTCCCACAAGGAGACGGTCCCCGCGGCGACCCCCGGCGGCCGTGAGCGCAGCCGCAACGTCCTCGACCGCTTCGCCATCGACTTCTCCCTGTGCATGTACTGCGGTATCTGCATCGAGGTCTGTCCTTTCGACGCGCTGTTCTGGTCCCCGGAGTTCGAGTACGCCGAGACCGACATCCGCGACCTCACCCACGAGCGCGACAAGCTCCGCGAGTGGATGTGGACCGTCCCGGCCCCGCCCGCCCTCGACCCCGCCGCGGAGGAGCCGAAGGAACTGGCCGCCGCCCGCAAGACCGCGGAGAAGCTGGCCGCCGCTCAGGCCGAGCCGCAGGAGGGGGACGCGTGAGCCTCGCAGCCGAAGCCCACGGCTTCCTCTCCCCGACCGGCGTCGAGATCGCCTTCCTCCTCGTCGGCCTGGCCACGTTCGGCGCCGCCCTGGTCACCGTCACCACACGCCAGCTGGTGCACGCCGCCCTGTGGCTGGTGGTCACCCTCGGCGGCCTCGCCGTCGAGTACCTGCTGCTCACCGCCGAGTTCATCGCCTGGGTGCAGGTCCTCATCTACGTCGGCTCCGTCGTCGTGCTCCTCCTGTTCGGTCTGATGCTCACCAAGGCCCCCATCGGCCGCTCCCCGGACGCCGACTCCGGCAACCGCTGGGCCGCCCTCGCCGTGGCCGTCGCCTCGGCCGCCGCCCTGGTCTGGGTGGTCGTCGACGCCTTCCGCACCACCTGGATCGACCTGGACGGTCCGGCCGCCGGCACCACCAGGGTCACCGGCGAGAGCCTGTTCCAGAACTGGGTGCTCCCCTTCGAGGCCCTGTCCGTCCTCCTCCTCGCCGCCCTCGTCGGCGCGATCGTGCTCTCCCGCAGGACGAAGCCGGAGACGCGGACGACCACGGGGACGAAGGCGACGACCGGGACACCGGGGACGCCGGAGGGGACCGACCCGGCGACGGGAACGGCTGTCCCGGCGCCCGCCCGCCCCGACGCGCCGGCCCAGGACGGTGTCCGCTGATGCACCTCGCCTACCCCGCCGTACTCTCCGCCCTCCTCTTCTGTACCGGCCTGTACGGCGTCCTCGCCCGCCGCAACGCGATCCTGGTCCTGATGTCCGTCGAGCTGATGCTCAACGCCGTCAACCTCAACCTGGTCGCCTTCGACGTCTGGCTCAGCAAGACCGCCGAGGAGACCCTGCACTCCGGTCAGGCGCTGACCCTGTTCACCATCGCCATCGCCGCCGCCGAGATCGGCATCGGCCTGGCGATCGTCCTCGCCGTGTACCGCAACCGCGGCACCTCCGACATCGACAGGCTCCGCGACACCGCGGAGGGCCACGAGAGCGACACTCCCGCGACCGAGCCGGGCGCCGAGAAGGCTGAGGCCACCGCGTGACCACGAACACCCTCGCCGTCCTCGTCCCCCTGCTGCCGTTCCTGGGCGCCGCCGCGGGCCTGGCGCTGGGCCGCACCGCCCCCGGCTTCGTCCGTCCTCTCGCGGTCCTGCCGACGCTCGCCGCGCTCGCCCTCGCCGTGGTCGTCGCCGTCCACCAGGGCGGCGACGCGGCCATCCAGGCCGCCACGGAGCTGACGCCGACCGGCTCCGTCCCGATCGAGCTGGCCCTGTACATCGACGGCTTCGCCGCGCTCGTCGCCGTCCTGGTGGCCTTCATCGCGACCTGTGTGCAGATCTACTCGACCGGCTATCTGCGCGACGACCCGCGCTACCCCTCCTACGCCGCGCTCGTCTCCCTGTTCACCTCCGCGATGCTCCTCGTCGTCTACTCGGGCGACCTGATGGTGCTGCTGGTCGGCTGGGAAGTCATGGGCATCTGCTCCTACTTCCTGGTCGGCCACTACTGGGAGACCCCGGAGGCCCGCGCCGCCTCCCTGAAGGCCTTCCTGGTCACCAAGCTCGGTGACGTCCCCTTCCTGATCGGCCTGTTCGCGCTGGCCACCGACGCCGGGTCGTTCCGCATCACCCGGATCCTCGGCGCCGTCGCGAACGGCGGCATCGACCATCCGACGCTGATCGCCCTGCTGCTCCTGGCCGGTGTCGCCGGCAAGTCGGCGCAGTTCCCGCTGCACACCTGGCTCCCCGACGCGATGGCCGGCCCGACGCCCGTCTCCGCGCTGATCCACGCCGCGACGATGGTCGCCGCCGGTGTCTACTTCGTCGCCCGGCTCCTCCCGGTCTTCGAGGCCTCGCAGGCCGCGATGGTCGTCCTCGCCGTGATGGCCGCCGTCACCATGGCGGGCTCGGCGCTCGCCGCGCTGGCCCAGGACGACATCAAGCGCGTCCTCGCCTACTCGACGATCGGCCAGCTCGGCTACATGACCGGTGCCCTGGCCGTCGCCGACCGCGGTGCCGCCGTCTTCCACCTCCTGTCGCACGGCGCCTTCAAGGCGCTGCTGTTCCTCGCCGCCGGCGTGATCATCCACGCCACCGGCACCAACTCGCTGGCCGCCATGTCCCGCATGAGCCACCTGCGCGACCGCGTGCCCGACGCCTACTGGACGATGACCGTGGCGCTGCTCGCGCTCGCCGCGATCCCGCCGTTCAGCGGCTTCTTCTCCAAGGAGTCCGTCCTCGGCGCCGCCGAGCACGTCGCCACGGGCCACACCGAGCACGCGCCTGTCGCCGCGGGCTGGATCATCCTGGTCGTCGGTCTGCTCACCGCCCTGCTCACCGCCGCGTACGCGATGCGCCTGTGGCTGCTGGCCTTCCGCGGCCACGGCGCCGAGGCCCCCGACCACGGTCGGCAGCCGGTCACCATGACCGTGGTGCTGTGGGTGCTCGCCGCTCCCTCGCTGGCCCTCGGCGGGTTCGCCTACCAGTCGTTCCCCGGCTGGTTCGACGGCGGCGACCTCGGCCCGACCCTGACCACCTCCGTGCTCGGCACGGGCGTGGCCCTGGTCGGCGGGATCGTCACCTACGCCGCCTGGCGGCACACCACCGCTCTCACCGCCCGCGTCCCGCTGGGGGCGGTCGCCGCCCACCCGGAGGGCGACGCCGGACAGGTCGAGGCGGAGGCGATCGCCACCCACGCGCCCGCCTACGGCGACGTCGCCCAGGCCCCCGACCCGGCCGACCCGGGACGGCTGCTGCTCGGCCCGCTGCACCGCCACGCGGCGGTCGGCTTCCACGTCGACGCCGTGTACTCGGCGCTGTTCGTCCGCCCGGTCCAGGCCGGCGCGAGCCTGGTGAGGTTCCTGGACCGCGAGGTCGTCGACACCTATGTGCGCGGCGCGGGCGCCCTTCCCCGCTGGCTCGGCGTCGCCGTACGGCGCGCCCAGACCGGCAATGTGCAGACCTATGTGAGCGCGCTGCTCGCCGGCACCGTCGTCCTGGTGGTGGCCGTCGTCCTCGTCGCCACGGGAGCGTGAGCAGGCGTGATCGATATCAGCGAGTCCGTGATGCAGTTCCTTCTGGTGTTCGTCGTGGTCGGCCCGCTCCTCGGGGCCGCCGCCGCTCTGCTGCCCGCCCCGCCCGGGCTGAAGGGGACGTCACCGGAGCAGGCCGTGCTGCGGCACGGTGTGACGGTGACCGGCGCGGTGCTCATCGCGGCGATCGTCCTGGCACTCGGCTTCGACCACGACCACCCGTCGACGATGCAGGCCACGACGGACATCAGCTGGATCCCCGCGCTCGACGTGCGGATCCACCTCGGCATCGACGGCATCTCTCTCCCCCTTGTCGTGCTGACCGCGCTGCTGACCTTCCTGTGCGCGCTCTACTCGTACTTCAAGACCCCCTCGGGCCCGTCCCCGAAGGCCTTCGTCGCCCTGCTGCTCGTCCTGGAGTCCGGCACGCTCGCCAGCTTCGCCGTCCTCGACCTGCTGCTGTTCTTCCTCGCCTTCGAGATGGTGCTGATCCCGATGTACTTCCTCATCGCCCGCTGGGGCGGCGAGGGCCGGGCCGAGGCCGCCTGGAAGTTCATCCTCTACACGCTGCTCGGCTCCGTGGTCATGCTGCTCGGCCTGCTCCTGATCGGCCTGCGAGCGGGCACATTCGACATGGTGGCACTCGCCACTGACAACGGCCGGTCGCTGAGCACGTCCGTGCAGGTCACCGCGGTGCTGGCGATCGGGATCGGGCTCGCGGTCAAGACCCCGATGTGGCCGCTGCACAGCTGGCTGCCGGACGCGCACACCGCCGCGCCGACGGTCGGCTCGGTGCTGCTGGCCGGCGTACTGCTGAAGATGGGTACGTACGGATTCGTCCGTATCCTCCTGCCGGTCGCTCCGGACGGCTTCCGCACCTTCGCGCCCTACCTCGCCGCGTTCGCCGTCGTCGGGATCATCTACGGGTCCCTGGCCTGCCTGGCCCTCGCCAAGCAGGGCGCGAAGGGCGATCTGAAGCGCCTGATCGCCTACTCCTCCGTCGGCCACATGGGCTTCGTCCTGCTCGGCATCGCCACGATGACCCCGACCGGCGTGAACGGCGCCCTGTTCGCCAACATCGCCCACGGCCTCATCACCGGCCTGCTGTTCTTCCTGGTCGGCGCCCTCAAGGACCGCACCGGCAGCACCGACCTCGACACCCTCGCCGAGCAGACCGGCGCCGCGCTGTACGGCAAGGCCCCGCGCCTCGGCGGCCTGCTCGCCTTCGCCGCGGTCGCCTCGCTCGGCCTGCCGGGCCTGGCCGGCTTCTGGGGCGAGATGCTGGCGCTGTTCGGCGCGTTCGAGCCGGCCGAGGGCCTCAGCCGCCCGGCCTTCCTCACCTTCATGTCGATCGCCGCGTTCGGCACCCTGCTCACCGCCGCGTATCTGCTGATCGTGGTCCGCCGGGTCTGCATGGGCGCCGTACCGCAGGACGCCCCGAAGCTCGCCGACGTACAGACGTACGAATTCGCGGCCTGGACCCCGCTCGTCGCCCTCACCGTCGTCGCCGGACTCTGGCCGAAGACCCTCCTCGGCCTGACCGACCCGGCCGTGCAGCAGCTCCTCGCAGGAGGCACCCGATGAGCCCCCAGGCCCAGCCGCTCGCCGAGTCGCTGATCCAGTCCGTCGACTGGGTCGCCATCGCCCCGCCCACCATCGCTGCCGTGATCGCGCTCGCCGTCCTGGTCGCCGACCTGTTCGTCGCCGAGTCCCGCAAGGCGCTGCTCGGCTGGATCTCCGTGGCCGGCCTCGCCGCCGCCACACTGATGCTGCTGCCCCTCCTGGACGGCGACCGTGCCACCTTCTGCCTGACCGGCGACCCCGGCGTGTGCAGCTACACCGCGGACCGCTTCACCCTGGTCATCCAGTTCCTGGTGCTCGGCGGCGCCCTCCTCGCCGCCCTGCTCTCGGTCACCGGCCTGAAGGACGCGCGCGGAGGGCTCCCGGAAGGGGAGTTCTGGTTCCTGCTGCTGTCCTCCGCGGCCGGCGCCGCGCTTCTGCCGGCCTCCCGCGACCTCGCCACGCTGATCGTCGCCCTGGAGGTCGCCTCCCTGCCCGCCTTCGCGCTCGTCGGCCTCAAGCACGGCGACCGCAGATCGTCCGAGGCGGCCCTGAAGTTCTTCCTGTCCTCGGTCACCGCCACCGCGGTCAGCCTCATGGGCATCAGCTTCGTCTACGCCGCCACCGGCAGCCTCTACCTCACGCAGATCGCCGAGGGCATCCAGGACGTCGACGGACAGCTGCATGTCCTCACCCAGACCGGCGTCGTCCTCACCCTGATCGGCTTCGCCTTCAAGACGGCCGCCGTACCGTTCCACTTCTGGGTGCCCGACACCTATGTGGGCGCCCCGCTGCCGGTCGCCGCCTATCTGTCGGTGGTCGGCAAGGCGGTCGGGTTCTCCGGGCTGATCCTCGTCACCGTCGTCGCCCTCCCCTCGTACGCCGACGTCTGGGGCCCGGCACTCGCCGTGCTCGCCGCCCTGACCATGACCGTCGGCAACGTCGGCGCCCTCCGGCAGCAGTCCACGCGCGCGTACAGCGCGGTCCGGCTGCTCGCCTGGTCCTCGGTCGGCCAGGCCGGCTACCTCCTGGTGCCGATCGCGGCAGCCGCCTGGTCCGACGACGCCGAGCGGTCGATCGGCTCCACGGTGGCCTACGCCCTCATGTACGGCGTGGTGAACCTCGGCGCCTTCGCGGTGGCCGCGCTGGTGGGCCGTACGAAGTCCCTGAACCGCGTCGCCGACTACCGCGGCCTGTACGCCGCGAACCGCGTGACCGCCCTGGTCCTCGCCTTCTTCCTGCTCTGCCTGGCCGGCCTGCCGCCGGGCATCATCGGCCTGTTCGCCAAGGTCACCGTCTTCTCGGCGGCCGTCGACGCGGGCCTCGGCTGGCTGGCCGTGATCATGGCCGTGAACGTCGTGATCGCGCTGGTCTACTACCTCCGGTGGACGGCCCTGCTGTTCCGCGCGCCCGAAGGCGAACCCGCGCGGCACCGTGTCCCGGCCCCCGTCACGGCCGCGATCGCCCTCACCGCCGTCCTCGGCGTCGCCCTGTCCGGAGCGCCCCAACTGGTCCTGCGCTTCACCGACACCGGCCTCTTCTGACCCGCCCTCCTCGCCGACCTCCTCACCGCCGTCCGGGCCGCCTCACCCGGACGGCCCAGCCGCGCCGCCGCACGCACAAGGGAACTAGTGGTCCCCGCCTGGCGTTGACCAGGACGGGAGGGTCCACTGGACGTGACACCACGACACCAGTGAGACGAGAGATCACAGCAAGCAAAGGGTTCCCCTGCTGCACCACTTGGAGGGCGTACCGTGCACCGCCGGCACAACGGGCTCAGGACCGCAGTACTCCTCGGGGGACTGTCCGCACTCATCATCGTCATCGGCAGTTTCTTCGGCCGTACGGGGCTCGTCGTCGCCGTGCTGATCGCCCTCGGCACCAACGCGTACGCGTACTGGAACAGCGACAAGCTGGCCCTGCGCGCGATGCGCGCCCGCCCGGTCAGCGAGTTCGAGGCCCCGGCGCTCTACCGCATGGTCCGCGAGCTCTCCACCCAGGCCCGCCAGCCCATGCCCCGGCTGTACATCTCGCCCACCGAGGCCCCCAACGCCTTCGCCACCGGCCGCAACCCGCGCAACGCGGCCGTGTGCTGCACCGAGGGCATCCTCCGCCTCCTCGACGAACGCGAACTGCGCGGTGTCATCGGCCACGAGTTGAGCCACGTCTACAACCGCGACATCCTGATCTCATCGGTCGCCGGCGCCCTCGCCTCGGTGATCATGTTCCTGGTCAACTTCGCCTGGCTGATCCCGATCGGGCGCTCGGACGACGACGACGGCCCCGGCCTCCTCGGCCTGCTGCTGATCATGATCCTGGGCCCGCTCGCGGCCTCCCTCATCCAACTGGCCATCAGCCGCTCCCGGGAGTACGAGGCCGACGCCTCCGGCGCCCAGCTCACCGGCGACCCCGCGGCCCTGGCCAGCGCTCTGCGCAAGCTGGAGACGGGCACCAAGCAGCTCCCGCTGCCGCCCGAGCCGCGTATCGAGACCGCCAGCCACATGATGATCGCGAACCCGTTCCGCCCCGGCCAGGGGCTGTCCAAGATGTTCTCCACCCACCCGCCGATGGCGGAGCGAATCCGCCGGCTCGAACAGATGGCAGGTCCGCACCGGTGAAGACAATCCTGAACGTCATATGGCTCGTCCTGAGCGGCTTCTGGCTGTTCCTCGGCTACCTCGCCGCGGGCGCGCTGCTCTGCATCACCATCATCGGCATCCCGTTCGGGATCGCCGCCTTCCGCATCGGCCTCTACGCCCTGTGGCCCTTCGGGTACACCACGGTCGAGCGCCGCGACGCCGGCAGCCCGTCCTGCCTGGGCAACGTCCTGTGGCTGATCCTGGCCGGCTGGTGGCTGGCCCTGGCCCACATCGCCACCGGCATCGTGCTGTGCGTCACGATCATCGGCATCCCGTTCGGCGTCGCCAACTTCAAGCTGATACCCGTCTCGCTGCTGCCCCTGGGCCGCGAAATCGTCCCCACGGACCGCCCGTTCGCGGAAACGCGCTGGTAGCGCCACCCGGCAGACCCCGGCCGCCGGCCGGCCACACCCGGTCGACCGCCGCCGGCTAGCCCCGCGCGGTCACCCGACGCCGTACCGCGTACGCCACCACGCCCAGCGCCAGCACCCCCGCGCCCACGGCCACCGACACCCCCGGCAGGGAGAAGGCCAGCACCGCGCACCCGAGCAGGCCCACGGCCGGCACCAGCCGGGCCCGCGGAGCCGTATCGAGGGTCCAGGCAGAGGCGTTGGCCACGGCGTAGTACGCGAGCACCCCGAACGACGAGAACCCGATCGCGCCCCGGACGTCCACCGTGGCCGCCAGTACGGCCACCACCGCGCCCACCGCCAGCTCCGCGCGGTGCGGCACCCGGAAGCGCGGATGGACGGCGGCCAGCGCGCCCGGCAGATGCCCGTCCCGCGCCATGGCGAGCGTCGTCCGGGAGACGCCCAGGATCAGGGCGAGCAGCGACCCTAGAGCGGCCACGGCCGCCCCCGCGCGGACCACCGGCACCAGCTCCGGCACCCCGGCCGCCCGCACCACGTCCGCCAGCGGCGCCACCGCGGCCCCGAGCCCGCCGGACCCCAGCACGGACAGCACGGCGACCGCCACGCACACGTACACCGCCAGCGCGATCCCGAGGGCCACCGGGACCGCCCGGGGGATGGTGCGGGCGGGATCCCGCACCTCCTCGCCGAGCGTGGCGATCCGCGCGTACCCGGCGAACGCGAAGAAGAGCAGCCCGGCCGCCTGAAGCACCCCGCCGAGGCCACCGGAGGCGCCGATGCCGAGCCGCCCGGCGTCGGACCGCGCGGACCCCAGACAGACGATCACGACCGCCGCGAGGACCGCCAGCACCACCGCCACGATCACCCGCGTCAGCCAGGCTGACTTCTGGACACCGCCGTAGTTCACCGCCGTCAGCGCCACCACGGCCGCCACCGCCACCGCGTGCGCCTGACCGGGCCAGACGTACGCCCCCACGGTGAGCGCCATCGCCGCACAGGAGGCCGTCTTGCCGACCACGAACGCCCAGCCCGCCAGATAGCCCCAGAACGGCCCCAGCCGCTCCCTGCCGTACACGTAGGTGCCGCCGGAGGCCGGATAGCGGGCCGCCAGCCGGGCGGAGGACATGGCGTTGCAGTATGCGACCACGGCGGCCACCGCGAGGCCGAGCAAGAGCCCGGAGCCGGCCGCGCGGGCCGCCGGTGCGAGCGCCGCGAAGATCCCGGCGCCCACCATCGCGCCCAGCCCGACGACGACGGCGTCGCCCACGCCGAGGGTGCGCCGCAGTTCGGACCCGGAAGATGTCATGACCGCACCCTACTGACGGGTGCGGCCCGCGGCGGAGAAAGGAGAAGGGCGGACCTCGGCGGCCCGCCCCTCGACACCGTCCGGCCTTCCGAGGCCTACCGGTAGTTCACGAACTGCAGCGCGAAGTCGAATTCCTTGCCCTTGAGCAGGGCGATGACGGCCTGGAGGTCGTCACGGCTCTTGGAGCTCACCCGCAGCTCATCGCCCTGGACCTGAGCCTTCACGCCCTTCGGGCCCTCATCGCGGATGATCTTCGCCACCTTCTTCGCGTTCTCCTGGGAGATGCCCTCCTCGATCGACGCGAAGATCTTGTACTCCTTGCCGGAGAGCTGCGGCTCGCCCGCGTCCAGCGCCTTCAGCGAGATGCCGCGCTTGACCAGCTTGGACTGGAAGACGTCGAGGACGGCCTTCACCCGGTCCTCGGAGTTCGCCTCCATGAGGATCTTCTCCCCGGACCACGAGATCGAGGCGCCCACGCCCTTGAAGTCGTAGCGCTGCGAGATCTCCTTGGCGGCCTGGTTGAGGGCGTTGTCGACCTCCTGCCGCTCGACCTTCGAGACGATGTCGAAACTGGAGTCGGCCATGTCCTGTGGCTCCTTGTATCGGGGTGCGAAACGGGTGCGTAGCGGCGTACGCGGTCGACGGCCGGCCCCCGCACGGGGCACCGGTCCGCATCCGGACAAGCCTAGCCACCCGCCGTCCTCCAGGTGCCGATCAATCAGGTGGCGAAGCACCCCTGGGCATCGGGTATTGTTTACGTCGTTGCCACGGAGCACCGCCGAAAAGCGGTTCGAACGGCAGCAACCCCGGCGGTGTGCCCGAGCGGCCAAAGGGAGCAGACTGTAAATCTGCCGGCTCAGCCTTCCCAGGTTCGAATCCTGGCGCCGCCACGCTGAGTAAGACCCCCTCCCTCTGCGAGACGCAGAGGGAGGGGGTCTTTTCATGCTGTGCTGCCCGGGTCGGTGATCTCCATGATCGTGGCAGCGTCATCGGGAGACGCGTGCTCCAGGAGTACGGCGTGGAAGCGGTCGTCGCCGAGGGCACGGCGCTGGAAGCCGAGGGCCGTGAGGTCCGTCGTGGGGGAGACGCGCATCTCCAGGCGCATGGCGAGGGCCTGAAGGTTGTACGGCACGGCCTGCTCCGGTTGGTCCCGTCTGGTTTTGAGCAGGCCCAGTTGGCTGATGGTGCTCGCGATCGCGCCGCGATTGCCGACCTCCTCGCTCAGTGCCAGGGAGCTTCGGTAGAACTGCTCGGCCTCGTCGTACGCCTCTCGCCGCTCGGCGAGGATGCCCAGCTGGTGCCGGCTGATGGCGATGCCCAGGCGTTCGTTCAGTTCCTCGCTGATGGCGAGGGAGGCGCGGTAGTACTGTTCGGCCGCTTCGTAGTCCTCGCGCTTCTCCGCGATCATGCCGAGCTGGTGATACGTACTCCCGATGCTGTTCCGTTCGCGCAGTTCCTCGCTGATGGCGAGGGAGGCTCGAAACTGGTGTTCGGCCTCGTCGTACTGCCCCCGCTCATGGGCGACGATTCCGAGTTGGTGCCGGGTGATGGCGATGCCCAGGCGCTCGTCGAGTTCCTCGCTGATGGCGAGCGAGAGGCGGTAGTACCGCTCCGCCGCGTCGAAGTCCTGCCGTTCCTGCGCGATCATGCCGAGCTGGTGATAAGTGCTCCCGATACCACCCCGGTTGCCCTGTTCCTCGCTGATGGCGAGAGAGTCCTGGAAGTGCTGCTGTGCGTCGTCGAAGGCGCCTCGGCGGTGTTCGATCAGCCCCAGCTGGTGAAGCCACATGGCGGCGGCCTGGGATCGGGGCGGGGCTGCGGCAAGGCTTTCCTCGACCAGGCGCTGTTCCCAGTCCCAGGCACCCCAGGTGTGCAGTTGCATGCAGATGTGCTGGGTAAGAGAACCCGCCATGGCCCCGTCACCGGATGCGAGGGAGTGGTGACGCGCCTCGACGAGCCGGAGGATGTTGTCGACATCCCCCCGGGCCTGGGCACGCGCGTACCAGATGGAGTACGCCGTCGCCCGGCGATGTGCCGTCACCAGCGCTTCGGCGTCGGTGCGGCTTTGGAGGGCGTCCGCCGTCCACCGGTGTATCACCAGTCCGGCGGGTGGTGTGCCCTGGTCGTCCTCTGAGACGGGGGCGGGTGACACCAGCCCGAGCTCCAGGAGCAGCGCCAGCGCCCGCTCGCCGGCTTCGTCCAGCTCCACGGGCGGACGGAGCAGCGTCTCCCTGTCGAGGGTGAACTGGGCCACCGTCTCCGGTTCCAGCCCCCAGTCGTCCTCCTCCGACGCCCCGGCCGCGGCGGCCCGCTCGATCCGCTCCCGCACGGTCCGGACCCGGTCCATCGCCTCCTGGTCCGGATCCGGAGCCGACATCACCTCCGACAGGTGCCAGGCCGCCCCCGTCCGGTCCACCGGCGTCCGATGCACCGCCAGCCCTTCCAGCAGGCGGCGGGCACCCGGTGCGCGGTCGAGCTGGGCGAGCAGGGAGTCCAGGAGTACGTCGTCCACCGCGAGGGTGACCGTCTCGGCGAGCGCGCGGTCCAGGTCGCCCGCGACCGACGCCAGCCAGCGTTCCGGGTGGGGGACGCCGCGGCGTTCGAGGGCGTCCTCCATGCGGTCGGCGATGTCCGGGAAGCGGGCCCGGCCGCCGCGGAGCAGGGCGTCCAGGTATTCGAGGGCGCGGGGGTGGCCGCCCACGTCCGTGTAGGCGCGCTGCTGGTCGGCGAAGGGCAGCGCGTCGAGGCCGGGCAGGCGCCAGATCAGCTTGCGGGTCTCGGCGAGGGTCAGGGGGCCGAGGTGGTGGGTGAGGAGCCGCCGGTGCATGCGCCGGGGGAGGGCGAAGGGGAACCGGCTGGTGATCAGCAGCCGGGTCGCGGGCGCGGCGCTCGTCCAGGCGGCGAGGAAGGCGGCCAGCTCGGGGTCGGTCAGGTGCCGGCCGTCCGGTGAAGGAGTCAGCAGATCCTCGGCGTTGTCCAGCAGGAGCAGCATCGGCAGCCGGGGGAGCACGAGCTGCCGGATCAGTTCCCAGCGGTCCCGCCAGGGCGGGGTGGCGTCGGTGAGGGCTGCGGCGACCTGCCGCAGCGGATCGTTCTCGGGCAGGCCCATGGCGAGGCACTGGGCCACCAGTCTGCGGCGCAGGGTCTCCAGGACGCTGTCCACGGTGGGCGCGGTCGCCGCGGACACCGGTACGACCAGCCCGGCCCGCACCCCCAGGTGGTGCAGCAGCTCGGCGGTGAGCGTGGACTTGCCCACGCCGCCGATGCCGTGGATCAGGACGCCGGCCCGGTCCGGGTCGCGCAACGCGCCCAGCAGCCGCCGGAGTTCCGCCCGGCGTCCCACGAAGTCGCCGACCTTGCGTACGACCATGCCCTCGTCCAGTACCGGTTCCGGCGCCGGAGTCGGCCGTTCGGTGTTCTGGGCGGCGTCGAACAGCGGCAGGGGCGGTCCGGCCAGGAACAGCGACGGGGTGGCCCATTCGGGCAGGGCACCGCGCGGATCGCCTTCCGCGCGGTGCCTCCTCACGGACTCCAGCCGGCGGCGGGCCCGGGACAGCGCGGCCAGCGGCATCGGGCGCCGGGAGCGGGCCAGTTCCTCGTACACGTGGGCGGTCAGCGCGGTGGCGTACCGGTCGGTGACCGCCTCGGTCATCGCCAGTACGGCGGGCACCCCGCGGGCCAGCAGCTCGCGCGCCAGACCGGTACGTGCCTCGGCGGCCGCGTCGTCGTCCGCGGGGGCCGTGTTCCGGAGCCGCCCACCGTCGTCGCCCTCCGCGCGGTCAGCGTCAGCGCGTACGCGCTCCGGGGTCTGTGCCGTCGAGCACCCCGACAACACCACCAGTGGGACGCCGCGCCCGGCCGGCAGCACCTCGTCCATGAACCGCCGGGCGTCCACCTCGTCCACGCCGCCGTCGTCGGTCTCCAGGTACAGCACGCCGGGGCCGGCGTGGCAGGACAGGTGCAGCACATGGAAGCGTTCCTCGACCAGTGCCGCGCGGATCTCGCCGACGCTGCCCCAGTTCAGCACCCGCACGTAGGTGCCCTCCCGGGCCCGCGCGGACGCCACCGCGTCCAGGATGAGCGCCAGCTCGCCCTCGTAGTCCAGGAGTTCGCCGCCACCCGCCTCCGGGCTGGCCACCACCGCCAGGATGCGCAGCGGGCCGGGCACCTGGAGTGCCACCGGCGCCGCTTCCCGCTCCACCGCGCGGTACAGCTCCACGCCCTCGGACAGCACCAGCGGCTGCCGGTCGCCGGGGACGACCAGGGTCTCCCAGGGCAGATCCCGCCAACGGGGTTCCGTCACCTGGAGCCCGATCCGCAGCGGGGTGTGGCCGGCGCGGGCGGTCGCCGTCTCGCGCCGCAGCGCCTGGGCCACGTCGCCGACGGTGAACCGTTCGCCCAGGGCCTGACCGACGGCGGTCAGCGCGCCGTTCACCTCCGCCGTGAAGGGCGAGGCCTGCGCCCCGGTGGTGGCCCGGGTGACCTCGGTGCCGCGCACCCGCTCGCGGGCCCGGCGCAGCGCCCACAGCAGCTCTTCCCAGTGCTGGTCCGGCTCGGCGGCCGGCCCGGACAGCGGCGCTCCGGCGACCTCGGCACCGGCCACGGCGAACTCCACCCGGCCGGCGCCGATCCGTAACTCCGCCTGGACGGGTCCGTCCGGCCGGTAGGCCATGCCGCCCGGCACGACCACCCGGCCGGTACGCTCAGGCCGCTTCAGCAGGGTCCTGCCGCGCACTGCGCGGGCCAGCTCGTCGACCCGTTGTGTGTACTGCTCGGCGGTCGCCACCGTCCGGAAATCGACGTACAGCCGGGACAGCACGAATGGCGGGAGGTCGGGGGCGTCCGGAGCGTCACCCCACAGCACCGGGATCACCCGCTGCCGTCCGTCCGTCGAGGCCTTCATGGCGGCCGCGAACTCCTCCCCGCACCACTGGGAGGCCACCCAGCGGGGGCTGACGACGGCGACCAGCGTGTCGGCCCTGGCGAGCCCGTCCTGGAGCCGCGTGGCGATCGGCTGCCCGGGCAGCAGCTCCCAGCGGTCGAACCACACGTCCAGGCCGAGCCGTTCCAGGTTCTCGGCCAGCGCGACAGGCCACTGCCCGTCCGCGAAGGCGTAGGAGAAGAAGACGTCGTACCGCTCGGTCTCGGCCACACCGCACCCCCGTACACGTGCCCCGGAGCCGAAACCCCTGGCAGTCCGGTTCCGGGGCACAGAATGCTAGGGCCCGGCGGGGGCCGAAGCAGCGGCAACGGCACAATCGGGACCTCGCCGACCACCACGGCACGATCCCGCGCGGGGCACACTGATCGCATGTCCTCCCGCCGCAGAACCTGTCCCGAGTGCCGTCGCGAGATCGCCGTCGTCGCCGGCCGGTTCGCCCGTCACGACCCGCCCGGCGCCCGCGGGAGCGGACAGCTCGTCTCGTGCCCGGGCTCGCGCCGTCACGCGCAACTCGGGGCGGTGCAGGCCTCCTTGGACGGCTATGTGGTGCCGGAGGTCCCGGGGCAGCTGCCGCTCTTCTGAGCTCAGTTCCCGGCCACCGACTTCACCGCCACCGGCACCGGCACCGACCCGCCCACCAGCTCCAGGGTCAGCCCGGCCGTGGCCGGGGTCTCCAGCAACTCGGCCAGTACGGCGGCCACGTCGTCACGCGGGATCGCGCCACGGCCCGTGTGCGCCTCCAGGCGGACCAGGCCGGTGCCGGCGTCGTCCGTCAGCGAACCGGGGCGCAGGATCGTCCAGTCGAGCCTGTCCTGGCCCTGGACGTAGGCGTCGGCCGAGCCCTTGGCACGCAGGTACGCGTCGAACACCTCGTCGCCCTGGTGCCCGGGGTCCGCGCCCATCGACGACACCACCAGGAAACGCCGTACGCCCGCGCGGACCGCCGCGTCCGCGAACAGCACCGCCGCGCCCCGGTCCACGGTGTCCTTGCGGGCGACCCCGCTGCCCGGGCCGGCGCCCGCCGCGAACACCGCCGCGTCCGCGCCCTGCAGATACGCGGCGACCTCCTCGACGGAAGCCGACTCCAGGTCCATCAGCACCGGTTCGGCACCCGCCTCCCGCAGGTCGTCGCCCTGTTCCCGACGGCGGATGATGCCCGCCGCCTCGTAGCCGCGCTGGGCGAGCAGCCGCTCCAGGCGCAGCGCGATCTGTCCATGACCACCAGCGATGACAATGCGCATGTCTTCGACCGTACGCCCGGACAGTCCCCCGCGCCGCACGACCCCGGCGTGGCGGAGGACGAGGGTCGCCGGGCCCAGGAGGGGGTGCGAGGACGCGCGGGTGACTGCCCGGGCGGCCGGAGCGGGCGGCCGGGCAAGCGCCCGGCGCGCCCGCCCTCGTGCCGCTGCGCGCCGTGCTCCCGGCGCAACCCTGCGCAAGCGTTCGCACACGACTCGTACCGCTGCGAGCCGCACTCCCGGCTGACCCTGCGCAGCAGCTCGGCCGCGACCTCGCGCCGCCGTCAACCGCGCTTCCGACTCGCTCTCGCGCAAGCCTTCGCGCACACCCTCGTGCCGCTGCCGACCGTGCTCCCGGCACAACCCCCTGCGCCAGCGTTCGGGCGCGCCCCGCGCCGCTGTCAGCCACGCCCCCGTGCCGCTGTCAGCCACGCCCCCGCGCCGATGCCGGGCTCCATCCCGCGCCCGCTGCCCGACGCAGCCCTGCGGGAGCGCTCAGGGACAGCTCAGACCACCGCCGGCCCAACCCCGCGCCCGCTGCCCGGCGCAGCCCTGCGGAAGCGCTCAGGGACAGCTCAGACCACTGCCGGCCGCAACCCCGCACCCCTAGGCACCGCCTCGCCTCCCCGCCCCAAGCCACCCCCTCAGGAAAGCTCCCCCCGCCCCTGCCGCGGCAGCCCCAGTTCCGCCGTCACCGCCGAGTCGCAGTACTCCCGCACCGCGCTGGTCCGTGCCACCACGCGCCCCCGGTGGATCACGATGCGGCTGTACGCCAGGGAGAGCGCGCCCGCCAGCCGTTCTCCGCGGACCGCCAGGAGTTCCGCCGGGAAGCCGGCCTCCACGCGGACCTCGGGCAGGCCGAGCACCGCCCGCGCGGAGGTGCTGACGGCGTCGTAGGCGTCCTCGGGGCGCAGGCCGTGGCAGGAGGCGAGGAGGTAGGCCGCCTCCAGCGGGTCCCCGCGGCCCACGGGGTTGGACACGTCCCGCAGGGCGCCGCTCCCGGCCGCCACCCGCACCCCGGCGGCGCGCAGCAGCCGTACGGGCGCCGTGCCGCGATGCTCCGCGCTCCCGCAGCCGCCCTGCGGCAGGCACACCACCGCCACGCCGGCCGCGGCCAGTTGGTCCGCCGTACGGGAGGCCACGTCGGCGGGGAGGCGGGCGAGACCGGCGCACGGTCCGATGGTCACGCCGGGCCGCAGGCCGCCCGCCATGGCGGCGAGCCGGGCCAGGCGGGCCGGGTCGGTGGCGTCGGTGTGCAGGTCCACGGGGCAGCCGTGCTCGGAGGCGACCTCCAGGACGGTCTCCACGTAGCCGGTCGGGTCGGGATCCGCGTCCGGACAGCCGCCCACCACCGAGGCGCCCATCTTCACCGCGTCCCGCAGCATGGCGACCCCGTCCGCCCCCGCCACCCCGGTCAGCACCCGCGGCATCGCCACCGTCGTCAGCTCGGCCAGTCCGCGCAGCGCCCGCCGGGCCTGGAGGACCGCGCCCAGCGCGCCCAGCCCCTGGACGTCGCCCACGCGCACCTGTGCGCGCACCGCGGTCGCCCCGTGGCCGAGTTGCAGCAGGGCGGCCTCGGTGGCGCGGCGCTGGACGTCCCGGGGGTCGGGGGAGACCGGGCCGTCGGCGTCCGCGGACAGCGCGGTGTCCGCGTGGGCGTGCGGCTCGGCGGGCGCCGGCAGCAGCAGATAGCCGCCGAGGTCCACCCGCGCGCCGGACGCGCGCGTGGACGGGGCACGGGCGCCGCCCAGGCTGCCGGCCGTCCCGACCGCCTCGATCCGCCCGCCGCTCAGCCGTACGTCCACGGTGCGGCCGTCGGTGAGCCGGGCCCCGCACAGCAGCAGGGCTGTCCCGTCGGGCTGATCGGCGGAACCCGGCCGGGACGACGAGTGGGGCGGCTGCGGCGGGCTGTCGGGCATCGCACTCCAGTGGCTCGGGGCTGTGCCCGGGGCGGCACAAGATCACAGAGAGTGAGTCGAGCGTAGGACGGCGGCCCTGCTCGGACGGGGAGGAGCGCAATAGTCGTACCGGTGTGGCCCCTCGGGCGGGAGTGCCTTCCGGGGCCTTCGGGAGGCACTTCGGAGGACGCGTGGCGGGGGTCGCCGAACGGATTTGGGCGAACGGCGGGCGACCGTGTAATGTCTTCATCGCTCGCCCCAATAGCTCAGTCGGCAGAGCGTCTCCATGGTAAGGAGAAGGTCTACGGTTCGATTCCGTATTGGGGCTCTGGTGTGAGAGGTTCCCGCCGCAAGGCGGGGCCCGATCGCATCGCAGCGGTGTAGCTCAGTCGGTAGAGCAAGCGGCTCATAATCGCTGTGTCACCGGTTCAAGTCCGGTCACCGCTACTGACAGTAGCCGATTGTGGGGTCGGTCCTTCGATCGGCTACTCTTCTATGCGTTATAAGTCCCATCCGTTCGTCAAGGAGCACTCACGTGGCTGCCACCGACGTCCGCCCGAAGATCACGCTGGCCTGCGTGGAGTGCAAGGAGCGGAACTACATCACCAAGAAGAACCGGCGTAACAACCCGGACCGTCTTGAGATGAAGAAGCACTGCCCGCGTTGCAACGCGCACACCGCGCACCGCGAGACGCGATAAGAATCAGGCTCGTTCACGAGGCCGCCCCCGCAGTTCGGGGGGCGGCCTCGTGGCGTTTCCGGTCAGCTCGGCCGACCCGCGTCCGCGCGTCCGGCCCTCTTCTATAGCGTCTGGTGCGACAACGGCCTTCCCTGGAGGGCTGTCGTTCACCGGTCAACCACAGCAGACACCAGGAGGTGCCGAGCCATGGCGCTCGACCAGTCCTTCGTGGGGCGGACCTACCCGCCCACCGCGCCCTACGAGGTGGGCCGGGAGAAGATCCGGGAGTTCGCGGAGGCGGTGGGCGACGCCAACCCCGCCTACACCGACCCCGAGGCCGCCAAGGCGCTCGGCCACCCCGATGTGATCGCCCCGCCGACCTTCGTGTTCGCGATCACCTTCAAGGCCGCCGGTGAGGTCGTCGCCGACCCGCAGCTCGGCCTGGACTACAGCCGCGTCGTGCACGGCGACCAGAAGTTCGCCTACCGCCGCCCGGTGCGCGCCGGCGACCGTCTGACGGTCACCTCCACCATCGAGGCGATCAAGTCGATGGCCGGCAACGACATCCTGGACATCCGCGGGGAGGTCCACGACGCCTCCGGTGAGCACGTCGTGACCGCCTGGACCAAGCTCGTGGCCCGCGCGGCCGAGGAGGCGTGAGCAAGATGACCGCCAGCATCGCGTACGCCGACGTCGAGGTCGGCACCGAGCTGCCCGCCCAGAGCTTCCCCGTGACCCGCGCCACCCTGGTGCAGTACGCGGGCGCCTCCGGCGACTTCAACCCGATCCACTGGAACGAGAAGTTCGCCAAGGAGGTCGGGCTGCCGGACGTCATCGCGCACGGCATGTTCACCATGGCCGAGGCGATCCGCGTGGTCACCGACTGGGCCGGCGACCCGGCCGCCGTCGTCGAGTACGGCGTCCGCTTCACCAAGCCCGTCGTCGTCCCGAACGACGACCAGGGCGCCGTGATCGAGGTCAGCGGCAAGGTCGCCGCCAAGCTCGACGACAACACGGTCCGCGTCGACCTCACGGCGACCAGCGGCGGGCAGAAGGTGCTCGGGATGTCGCGCGCGGTCGTACGGCTGGCCTGACGGGCCTGATGACCGGCGTAAGGGGCGCTCGCCACAGCGGGCGCCCCTTACGTATGGGTAGCGGTTCGCGCCCATCGGCGAGGGGCCCGCACAAACCGCTCCAGCCACCCCTTGACAGGGTTAGTGATTGGCCACTAACTTACTCGTATGGTCAGGATGAGCGCAGAAGAGCGACGCGAGAGCGTCATCCGCGCGGCGATCACCGAGTTCGCGCGGAGCGGCTACCACGGCACCTCCACCGAGGCGATCGCCAAGCGTGTGGGCGTCTCGCAGCCGTACCTCTTCCGGCTCTTCCCCGGCAAGAAGGCGATCTTCCTCGCGGCGGCCGAGCGCTGCCTGGCGGACATGCGCCGGCTCTTCGAGGAGGCCGCGGCCGACCTGAAGGGCGAGGAGGCCCTGCATGCCATGGCCGAGGCGTACACCCGGCTGATCGCCGAGGAGCCGGAGCGGCTGCAGATGCAGTTGCAGACCTACGTGACGGTGGCGGCCGCCGAGGCGGCCGGGGACCACGAGTTCGGTGAGATGGTCCGCCGGGGCTGGATGGAACTCTGGGACACCGTGCATCTGCCCCTGGGGGGCGACGTCGACGGGACCACCACCTTCCTGGCGTACGGAATGCTCATCAACACCCTCGCGGCGATGGGCTTTCCGGGTGAACACCGGGTGTGGGACGGGCTCTACGTCTCCGCCAGGGTCAAGCGGGCTTCCGTCTAGGGGCTTGCGGCCGGGGGCCCGTGTGCCCACCGGACCGGCGCCTCTTCACGCCCGCGAAAGTTAGTCAGTAATAACTAACCAAAAGACGGCACCACACGTCCGCACCACGCTCTGGGGGAGCGATGTCACAGCAGCAGACCGCACCGCGCGGGGGAGTCTTCTGGGCCCTCCTGATCACGAGTGTCGCCGGGTTCATGGCGTCCCTCGACAACCTCGTCGTCACCACCGCACTGCCCTCCATCCGCGAGGACCTCGGCGGCGCGCTGCACGACCTGGAATGGACCGTGAGCGCCTACACGCTCACCTTCGCCGTGCTGCTGATGTTCGGCGCGGCCCTCGGCGACCGCTTCGGCCGCCGCCGGCTCTTCGTCGCCGGTCTCGCCCTCTTCACCGCCGCGTCCGCCGCCGCGGCCCTGGCGCCCGGCATCGACTCCCTGATCGCCGCCCGCGCGGTGCAGGGCGTCGGAGCGGCCGTCATGATGCCACTGACCCTCACCCTGCTCACCGCCGCCGTCCCCGCCGAGAAGCGCGGCATGGCCTACGGCATCTGGGGTGCCGTCAACGGCCTCGCGGTCGCCTCCGGACCCCTGATCGGCGGCACCCTCACCGAGCACATCTCCTGGCAGTGGATCTTCTGGCTGAACGTGCCGATCGGCATCGCCCTGCTCCCGCTGGCCCGGCTGCGCCTGGCCGAGTCGCACGGCGCCGGCGCCCGCCTCGACATCCCCGGCACCCTGCTGGCCAGCGGCGGACTCTTCGGCATCGTCTACGGCCTGGTCCGCGGCCCGGTCGACGGCTGGACCGGCGCGCCCGTCCTGGTCGGCCTGATCGCCGGCGGCGCGCTGCTCGCGGCCTTCGTCGCCCACGGCGTCCGCGGCCGCCATCCCATGCTGCCGATGCGGCTGTTCCGCTCCCGCGCCTTCTCCGGCATCAACGCGGCCAGCCTGCTGATGTTCCTCGGCATGTTCGGCTCGATCTTCCTGCTCAGCCAGTACATGCAGGGCGTGCTCGGCTACTCGCCCACCGAGGCCGGACTGCGGATGCTGCCGTGGACCGCCATGCCGATGGTCGTCGCGCCGATCGCCGGCATCCTCTCCGACCGCATCGGCGGCCGCCCGGTCGTCGCCGCCGGCCTCTTCTTCCAGGCGGCCGGCCTCGGCTACCTCGCCATGGTGGTGACCGCCGACGCCTCCTACGCCTCCCAGCTGCCCGGACTGATCCTCAGCGGCATCGGCATGGCCCTGTACTTCGCGCCCGCCTCCGCCCTGGTCATGTCCAGCGTGGCCGCCCACGAACAGGGCATCGCCTCCGGCGCCAACAACGCGCTGCGCGAGGTGGGCGGCGCGCTCGGCATCGCGATCATGTCCTCCGTCTTCGCCGCCCAGGGCGGCTACGAGTCCGCGCAGACCTTCGTCGACGGACTCCGGCCCGCCCTGGTGGTCGGCGCCGCGGTGGTGGGCCTCGCGGCCCTCGCGGCCCTGGCCATCCCGCGGCTCCGCACCACCCCCGCCGCGCCCGCCGGGGCGCCCGAGCCGGCCCCGGTCCTGGAGACCGCCGGCCGCTGAGCCCCCGGCACGCGCGCGTACGGCCCCGTCCCCCGGCGGGGCCGTCCGCGTGTGCCAGGGCTGTCGGTGCCGTCTCGTAGTCTTGAGCCCGTGCTGGAACTCCACGACGCCCCCCTCGCCCCGCTGACCACCTTCCGGCTGGGCGGCCCCGCCACCCGTCTGGTCACCGCGGAGACCGACGCCGAGGTGATCGCCGCCGTCCGCGAGGCCGACGACACCGGGACCCCGCTGCTGCTCATCGGCGGCGGATCCAACCTGGTCATCGGCGACAAGGGCTTCGACGGCACCGCCCTGCGCATCGCCACGCGCGGCGTCACCCTCGACGGCACCACCCTGGAGCTGGCCGCGGGCGAGGTGTGGACCGACGCGGTCGCCCGCACCGTGGAGGCCGGCCTCGCCGGCATCGAATGCCTCGCCGGCATCCCCGGCTCGGCCGGCGCCACCCCGATCCAGAACGTGGGGGCTTACGGCCAGGAGGTGTCCTCCACGATCACCGAGGTGATCGCCTACGACCGCCGGTCGGGCGAGACGGTCACGCTGGCGAACGAGGAGTGCGCCTTCAGCTACCGCCACAGCCGCTTCAAGGCCGACCCCGAGCGGTACGTCGTGCTGCGCGTCCGGTTCCGCCTGGAGGACGCCGACGGGCTCTCCGCCCCCCTCAAGTACGCCGAGACGGCCCGCGCCCTCGGCGTGGCGCCCGGCGACCGGGTGCCGCTCGCCGACGCCCGCGAGACCGTGCTGCGCCTGCGCGCCGGCAAGGGCATGGTCCTGGACGCAGAGGACCACGACACCTGGTCCGCGGGCTCCTTCTTCACCAACCCGATCCTCACGGACGCGGAGTTCGCCGCGTTCCACTCGCGCGTGCGGGAACGGCTCGGCGAGGGCACGGAACCGCCCGCCTACCCGGCGGGGGAGGGCCTCACCAAGACCTCCGCGGCCTGGCTCATCGACAAGGCGGGCTTCACCAAGGGGTACGGCGAGGGACCCGCCCGTATCTCCACCAAGCACACCCTCGCCCTCACCAACCGCGGCGAGGCGACCACGGAGGACCTGCTGGCGCTGGCCCGCGAGGTGGTCGCCGGGGTCCGCGAGGCGTTCGGGATCACCCTGGTCAACGAGCCGGTGACGGTGGGCGTCAGCCTCTGAGCAGCGGGGCCTCGGACGCCCCCGGGGCCGGGGCGGCCAGCCACCGGTCGACCCCCGCCAGCAGCTCCGCCTTCATCCCCTCCGGGGCCACCGACGCCCGGATCGACTGACGGGCGAGGTCGGCGAGCTCCGCGTCGGTGAAGTCGTGGTGGCGGCGCGCGATCTCGTACTGCGCCGCCAGCCGGGAGCCGAACAGCAGCGGGTCGTCCGCGCCGAGGGCCATCGGGACGCCCGCCTCGTACAGCCGCCGCAGCGGCACGTCCTCCGGCTTCTCGTAGACGCCCAGCGCCACGTTCGAGGCCGGGCACACCTCGCAGGTCACCCCGCGCTCCGCCAGCCGCTTCAGCAGCCGCGGGTCCTCCGCCGCCCGCACCCCGTGCCCGATCCGGTGCGCGTGCAGGTCGTCCAGGCAGTCCCGGACCGACATCGGCCCGGTCAGCTCGCCCCCGTGCGGCGCCGACAGCAGCCCCCCGTCACGGGCGATCGCGAACGCCCGGTCGAAGTCCCGCGCCATGCCCCGCCGCTCGTCGTTCGACAGCCCGAACCCGACGACACCCCGGTCGGCGTACCGCACCGCGAGCCGCGCCAGCGTCCGCGCGTCCAGCGGATGCTTCATCCGGTTGGCGGCGACCAGCACCCGCATCCCCAGCCCGGTGTCCCGCTGGGCGGCCTCCACCGCGTCCAAGATGATCTCCAGCGCCGCGATCAACCCGCCCAGCCGGGGCGCGTACGACGTCGGGTCGACCTGGATCTCCAGCCATCCCGAACCGTCCCGCAGATCCTCCTCCGCGGCCTCCCGGACCAGCCGCTGGATGTCCTCCGGCTCCCGCAGGCAGGACCGGGCCGCGTCGTAGAGCCGCTGGAAGCGGAACCAGCCCCGCTCGTCGGTGGCCCGCAGTCTCGGCGGCTCCCCGCTCACCAGCGCGTCGGTCAGCGCCTCCGGCAGTCGTACGCCGTGCTTGTCGGCCAGCTCCAGCAGGGTGGTGGGCCGCATCGAGCCGGTGAAGTGCAGGTGCAGATGGGCTTTCGGCAGCTCAGAGAGATCACGTACGCGCTCCATTCCCAGATCCTGCCGTACGCCCCCGCCGCCCCGGAAGCCGATTCCCCGATCGTGGTCTTGCTCGCACAAACGAAGGGGGGCGCCCGCCGGACTCGGCGAGCGCCCCCCTTTCGGGCGTACGTGGATACGTCAGTCCCGCGCCTCGGCGAGGAGCTTCTGGATCCGGCTCACGCCCTCCACCAGGTCCTCGTCGCCCAGCGCGTACGACAGCCGCAGGTAACCCGGGGTGCCGAAGGCCTCGCCCGGCACCACCGCGACCTCGGCCTCGTCCAGGATCAGCGCGGCGAGCTCGACCGAGTCCTGCGGGCGCTTGCCCCGGATCTCCTTGCCGAGCAGCCCCTTCACCGACGGGTAGGCGTAGAACGCGCCCTCCGGCTCCGGGCAGAGCACGCCGTCGATCTCGTTGAGCATCCGCACGATGGTCTTGCGGCGGCGGTCGAAGGCCTCGCGCATCGTCGCGACCGCGTCGAGGTCGCCCGAGACCGCGGCGAGCGCCGCGACCTGCGCCACGTTGGACACGTTCGACGTGGCGTGCGACTGGAGGTTCGTGGCGGCCTTGACGACGTCCTTCGGGCCGATGATCCACCCGACCCGCCAGCCGGTCATCGCGTACGTCTTGGCGACGCCGTTGACGACGATGCACTTGTCGCGCAGCTCCGGCAGGATCGCCGGCAGCGAGGTGAAGGTGGCGTCGCCGTAGACCAGGTGCTCGTAGATCTCGTCGGTGAGCACCCACAGCCCGTGCTCGACGGCCCAGCGGCCGATCGCCTCGGCCTCGGCCTCGCTGTAGACCGCGCCGGTCGGGTTCGACGGGGAGACGAAGAGCACGACCTTCGTCTTCTCGGTGCGGGCGGCCTCCAGCTGCTCCACGCTCACCCGGTAGCCGGTGGTCTCGTCGGCGACGACCTCCACCGGGACACCGCCGGCCAGCCGGATCGACTCCGGGTACGTGGTCCAGTACGGCGCCGGGACGATGACCTCGTCGCCCGGGTCGAGGATCGCGGCGAACGCCTCGTAGATGGCCTGCTTGCCGCCGTTGGTGACCAGGACCTGCGACGGGTCGACCTCGTAGCCGGAGTCGCGCAGCGTCTTCTCGGCGATCGCGGCCTTCAGCTCGGGCAGACCGCCGGCCGGCGTGTAGCGGTGGTACTTCGGGTTCTTGCAGGCCTCGACGGCCGCCTCGACGATGTAGTCCGGGGTCGGGAAGTCGGGCTCACCGGCGCCGAAGCCGATCACCGGACGCCCGGCGGCCTTCAGGGCCTTGGCCTTGGCGTCCACGGCGAGGGTGGCGGACTCGGAGATCGCGCCGACTCGGGCGGAGACCCGGCGCTCGGTGGGAGGGATTGCAGCGCTCATGAGGCCCATCGTTCCAGACCGGAAACCTGCCCGGCACACTGGTTTCACGGACTGAACATGACCGGGCAAACGTTTGGACATCAGTCCGGATCCCCGCGATGGCCTGGGTGATCTTCCGGTGATTTCCCGGCCATCCCGTCCCGCCAGCGGCTTCACGGGCGCTTTCTGTTCGACGCCCGGGCCCGGACCACGTACACTCTCACCTCGTTGGCCCTCGCGGGCCGCACCCGTCCGGTGCACAGCGAGCACTCGGTCGGATGCGGTACGTTGGGGGACAGACAAAGGGTCGTAGCTCAATTGGTAGAGCACCGGTCTCCAAAACCGGCGGTTGGGGGTTCAAGTCCCTCCGGCCCTGCTACACACTCCGCCAGGATGTGTGCGCAGGTTACGTACAGCAATGCACCGCCGTGCGGCTCAGACCGGGCGCGGCACGGCCACGACCCGGGATCAGGTGAGGACTATGACGGACGCCGTGGGCTCCATCGACACGCCTGATGCCCAGGATGAAGCGCCCGAGTCCAAGAAGAAGACGCGCAAGGGCGGCAAGCGCGCCAAGAAGGGCCCGCTGAAGCGGCTCGCGCTCTTCTACCGGCAGATCGTCGCGGAACTCCGCAAGGTCGTCTGGCCGTCACGCGGCCAGCTGACGACGTACACGACCGTCGTGATCGTCTTCGTCGTCATCATGATCGGCTTGGTCACCGTGATTGACTATGGGCTCGACCACGCAGCCAAGTACGTCTTCGGCTGAGCCAAGAGCGAAGGGCGCCGTCACTGGCGCCCCTTTCGCGTGTTCCACCCGTATGTATCCAGGAAGAAGCAGCCACCGTGTCTGACCCGAACGTGAACGACGCCATCGAGCCGGATGCGTCCGTGGATGACGAGCTCGACATGGTCGAGGGCGCGGACGAGGACCTGGACGATGTCGAGGTCGAGGCTGCCGACGCCGAGGCGGAGGAGCCGGCCGAGGACGTCGCCGTCGAGGTGACCGACGAGGACGAGACCGAGGACGCCGAAGAGGCCGAGGACGCCGAAGAGGCGGAAGAGGCCGAGCCGGAGCCCGAGCTCGACCCGATCGAGGCGCTTCGCCAGGAACTGCGCACCCTGCCCGGCGAGTGGTACGTGATCCACACCTACGCCGGCTACGAGAACCGGGTGAAGACCAACCTGGAGCAGCGTGCCGTCTCGCTGAACGTCGAGGACTACATCTTCCAGGCCGAGGTGCCGCAGGAAGAGGTCGTCCAGATCAAGAACGGCGACCGCAAGACCATCCGTCAGAACAAGCTGCCCGGTTACGTGCTGGTGCGCATGGACCTGACGAACGAGTCCTGGGGCGTCGTCCGCAACACGCCCGGCGTCACCGGCTTCGTGGGCAACGCCTACGACCCGTACCCGCTGACCCTGGACGAGATCGTCAAGATGCTCGCCCCGGAGGCCGAGGAGAAGGCCGCCCGCGAGGCCGCCGAGGCCGAGGGCAAGCCGGCGCCGCAGCGCAAGGTCGAGGTCCAGGTGCTGGACTTCGAGGTCGGCGACTCGGTCACCGTCACCGACGGCCCGTTCGCCACGCTCCAGGCGACCATCAACGAGATCAACCCCGACTCGAAGAAGGTCAAGGGCCTGGTGGAGATCTTCGGCCGCGAGACGCCGGTCGAGCTCTCCTTCGACCAGATCCAGAAGAACTAGCCCCCGAGGCTGGTCCTTCCAGGACACACAGCGTCCGAGCAGGTCAGACGGTTGCCTCGGTAGCCGCCTGACCTGCTCGGTTTTTGGCCGCGCAATCTTACCCGTTATCGTTGTGCGGTATGCCTGCGTCCGGGTTGGTCCCCGTTGCGTGGGCAGGACCCGAATCGAAAGGACCCGGAGAGCCATGCCTCCCAAGAAGAAGAAGGTCACGGGGCTCATCAAGCTCCAGATCCAGGCCGGTGCCGCCAACCCGGCCCCGCCGGTCGGCCCCGCGCTGGGTCAGCACGGCGTGAACATCATGGAGTTCTGCAAGGCCTACAACGCCGCGACCGAGTCGCAGCGCGGTTGGGTCATCCCGGTGGAGATCACGGTCTACGAGGACCGTTCCTTCACCTTCGTCACCAAGACCCCGCCGGCCGCCAAGATGATCCTCAAGGCCGCGGGCGTGGAGAAGGGCTCCGGCGAGCCGCACAAGACCAAGGTCGCCAAGATCACCCAGGCGCAGGTCCGCGAGATCGCCGAGACCAAGATGCCCGACCTCAACGCCAACGACCTGGACGCCGCGTCGAAGATCATCGCCGGCACCGCCCGTTCCATGGGCATCACGGTCGAGGGCTGACCTCCACCCCCGTAAGCCAGCAGTAGTGGCAGGGCCTGCTCGGCCCGGACCACGACTCCTAAGAAGCAACAGGAGCTTTAAGTGAGCAAGCGCAGCAAGTCTCTCCGCGCTGCGGACGCCAAGATCGACCGGGAGAAGCTCTACGCCCCGCTCGAGGCCGTCCGTCTCGCCAAGGAGACCTCCACGACCAAGTTCGACGGCACCGTCGAGGTCGCCTTCCGCCTGGGTGTCGACCCGCGCAAGGCCGACCAGATGGTCCGTGGCACCGTGAACCTGCCGCACGGCACCGGCAAGACCGCCCGGGTCCTGGTCTTCGCGACCGGTGACCGTGCTGCGGCCGCAGAGGCCGCGGGCGCCGACATCGTCGGCTCCGACGAACTGATCGACGAGGTCGCGAAGGGCCGTCTGGACTTCGACGCCGTCGTCGCCACCCCGGACCTCATGGGCAAGGTCGGCCGCCTCGGCCGCGTGCTCGGTCCGCGTGGTCTGATGCCGAACCCGAAGACCGGCACCGTGACCCCCGACGTCGCCAAGGCTGTCACCGACATCAAGGGCGGCAAGATCGAGTTCCGTGTCGACAAGCACGCGAACCTGCACTTCATCATCGGCAAGACGTCGTTCGACGACACCAAGCTGGTGGAGAACTACGGCGCGGCCCTGGAGGAGATCCTCCGTCTGAAGCCGTCCGCCGCCAAGGGTCGCTACATCAAGAAGGCCGCCATCAGCACCACGATGGGCCCCGGCATTCCGGTCGACTCCAACCGCACCCGCAACCTCCTCGTCGAGGAGGACCCGGCCGCGGTCTGAGCCTGAGGCTCACCTCACCGGTTCACGGGCCCCGCACCCCTTCCAGGGTGCGGGGCCCGTCCCTTTTCCCGGCCGGATGTCGGTGCCCTGCGTTAGCGTTCCGGTACGGGACGCGCACAGGGGGACGGATGACGGGGACGGGCGTGCGGGGGGCGCTGCGGCGCGTGGTGCTCATCGTGACCGCGCTGACCGCGCTGGCGGGAGCGGGCGGCTGCGGCACATCGTCCGATGGCGGTGACGGCCGTCCGGGCGCGTCCGCGGCGGCCGGAGCGCCGGCCGGGCTGCGGGAGGCCGCGCGGGCCACCGAGGCGGCCGGGTCGGCGCGGGTCGAGTCGACCACACGGATCGGCTCGACGATCTCCCTGACGGCCGACGGCGTCCTCGGCTGGGCGAACGGGGTCACCGGCACCCTCACCCTCACCTACACCGGCGGCTCGATGGCCGACACCCTGCGCCGCCTCGGCAGCACCTCGATGGAGGCCCGCTACCTCCCCGACGCGTACTACGCGCGGATGGGCGACGCCTTCGCCGCGCAGGCCGGCGGCAGGCACTGGGTGCGCTACGCGTACGACGACCTGGCGGACCTGGCGGGCGGTTCCGGGGCGCGGCTGGGCGACCGGATGCGCGAGTCCACCCCCGACCGGTCCCTGCGGCTCCTGCTCGCCTCCGAGGAGGTGCGCGAGGTCGGCGAGGAGCGGGTGCGCGGACGGCGGACCACGCACTACTCGGGCACCGTCGAGACGCCGGAGGCCGAGGTCACCGGCCAGAGCGTCGACGTCTGGATCGACGACCGGGGCCTGCTGGTGAAGAAGGTCGAGAAGGCCCGGACCACCACCGGCGAGCTGACCCAGACCGCGTTCTACGGCGACTACGGCGCCGAGGTGAGAGCCGCGAGACCCCCGGCCCACGACACCCGGGATGTCACAGACCTGCTGTAAGGGCCCGGAATCCACGGGAGCCGCCAGAGGCCCGTGGGCTAAGCTCGGCGCGCTTGCTTGTAATCGACAATCTGTTCCTTGTGTGTTCCTTGGGGGGAATCGATGGGGCTTTCCATACGTACGCGGGGCGGGGCGACGCTCGTCTGTGTCTCGGCTCTGATCCTGGCCGGCGGGGCCGTGGGCTGCGGCACCGAGAAGAAGGACGGGGCGTCCGGCACCACGCAGGACCCGCAGCAGATGCTGACCGCGGCGTACGAGAAGACCGCCGAGGCGAAGTCCGCCAAGGTCGAGATGACCATGAAGATGCCGGCCGCGATGGACGGCGGCGGCGACGCCACCATGACCGGCGTCATGGGCTGGGACCCGACCGTCATGGACCTCACCATGAAGGGCTCCATGCTCGCCGGTGAGCCGGGCGCCCCGGACCAGGTCCGGATGATCTGGCAGGACAACGTCATGTACATGGACATGGGGGCGGACGCCGCCAAGGACATGGACGGCAAGCGCTGGATGAAGCTGGACCTCGCGGCCGCCGCCGAGGCCTCCGGGGACGCCGAGGCCACCAAGGCGATGACCTCCGGTCTGGAGAACATGAACCAGAACCCGGTGGAACAACTCGCGCTGCTCCTGGAGTCGCCCAACCTCAAGCACGTCGGCAGCGAGAAGGTCGACGGCCAGGAGACCGAGCACTACAAGGGCACGCTCACCGTCAAGGAGATGATGGCGAGCAACGACGGCCTGGACGTCCTCGAGCCCAAGGAGCGCGAGCAGCTCCTGGAGAACATCGAGAAGTCCGGCATCAAGGGCTACGACACCGAGGTCTGGGTCAACGAGGACGACCTGCCGGTCCGTATGGACGTCGGCATCGAGTCCCCCGAGGGTGACATCGACATGAGCATGAAGCTCTCCGACTACGGCACGAAGGCCGAGGTCGAGGTGCCGCCGGCCGGTGAGACCTTCGACCTGTTCGAGATGCTGAAGGACCTGGGCGAGATGTCCGCCGAGGAGAGCGGCTACGACGAGGGCGCCTACGACGACAGCACCCTCGACGACAGCACGCTCGACGAGGAGATGGCCGAGCTGGAGGCCCTGGAGTCCGGCTCCGGCGTCTGAGTCCCACCCCTGTTCAGAGCCCCACACCGTTGGTCCGCCGACCGGATTTGCTTGACAGCGATCCGGTCAGGTACCTTCCTGGAGAAGCCAAAGACCGCTGGTCGTTGCCGTGCACTCGCAAGAGGGCGCGGTGGCCGAAGGATCCGCTGAATAGCGGACGACCCGCGCAGGTGACTGTGGAAGTGCTCCCGGATCGATTCCGCTCGTACGGAATCCGCCCGGTCGAGCTACGCCCCGTGCGCCTGCGCCGGGGCGTTTCGTTTTCCCCAGTCCTCCTTCGGGTCCGCGCGGTCCGAATCACCCGGAAGGAGGCCGAGGCTCTATGGCGAGGCCCGACAAGGCTGCCGCGGTTGCCGAGCTGACGGACAAGTTCCGCAGCTCCAACGCCGCCGTGCTGACCGAGTACCGCGGTCTCACCGTGGCGCAGCTCAAGACGCTGCGTCGTTCGCTCGGTGAGAACGCCCAGTACGCCGTGGTGAAGAACACGCTGACCAAGATTGCGGCCAACGAGGCCGGGATCACGCTGGACGACCAGCTCTTCGCTGGTCCGACGGCCGTCGCCTTCGTCACCGGTGACCCGGTGGAGTCGGCGAAGGGTCTGCGCGACTTCGCCAAGGACAACCCGAATCTCGTCATCAAGGGCGGTGTCCTTGACGGCAAGGCGCTGTCCGCCGACGAGATCAAGAAGCTTGCGGACCTCGAGTCCCGCGAGGTTCTGCTCTCCAAGCTGGCCGGTGCCATGAAGGGCAAGCAGTCGCAGGCTGCCTCTGTCTTCCAGGCGCTGCCCTCGAAGCTCGTCCGCACCGTGGACGCGCTCCGTGCCAAGCAGGACGAGCAGGGCGGTGCCGAGTAATTCGGCTCGCTTTCTGATCCTCGCCGCCTGAGCGCGGCAGGGGTCACAGCGGGCCCGACGTACGCCCGCCTCACCCAGTACATCCGGCACCTGCCGAATTAGTGGAAGGACCGCCATCATGGCGAAGCTCAGCCAGGAAGACCTGCTCGCTCAGTTCGAGGAGATGACCCTCATCGAGCTCTCCGAGTTCGTGAAGGCCTTCGAGGAGAAGTTCGACGTCACCGCCGCCGCTGCCGCCCCGGTCGTCGTCGCCGGTGCCGCCGGTGCCGGTGCGGGCGCCGAGGCCGTCGAGGAGAAGGACGAGTTCGACGTCGTCCTCACCGGCGCCGGCGACAAGAAGATCCAGGTCATCAAGGTCGTGCGCGAGCTCACCTCCCTGGGCCTCAAGGAGGCCAAGGACCTGGTCGACGGCACCCCGAAGGCCGTCCTGGAGAAGGTCAACAAGGAGGCCGCGGACAAGGCCAAGGAGGCCCTCGAGGGCGCCGGCGCCTCCGTCGAGGTCAAGTAAGACCTCGCGGTTCGTACCGCACTCCCGCGCGCTGTACACGGCCTCCTGAGGGGGCTGTAACGCGAACGCACCGAAGAGCGATCATCCATCCGGGTGGTCGCTCTTCGGCGTTGTCCGGGGGTGGCCACGGTTGCCTTGCGCCCGACGTGGCGGCGGGTAAGGTGATCTTCGTCGTGTCTCCGGAGGACCTGGTTCCGGCCAGGGGGGCCTTGACGAACCGCACGCAGCGCGCAATTCTCAGGACGCGTCGTCACAACGGTCCGAATCCGAGGCATGGATCGACGACGAAGAGGGCAGTATCAACGTGCGTTGAGGGCAGGCATGGCGCAGGCGTTGAGAACACATGGGTCTCCGAAAAGCGGGACTGGACATCAGTGTGCCGAGTGGCTACACTGACCCTTTGCGCTGCCTGTTAGCTTCCCCTGCCCGTCACCAGGGGTCTGCCCTCACCTGAGCATCGGCGACCGAATCATCCCTGACCTGGGGATTTGGGTCTCTGCGCCTGGGGGAGGGGCCGGTACGCGCGTAGTGAGTCCGAGCCCTCGGAAGGACCCCCTCTTGGCCGCCTCGCGCAACGCCTCGACCGCGAATACGAACAACGCTGCCAGCACCGCCCCGCTGCGCATCTCTTTTGCAAAGATCAAGGAGCCTCTCGAGGTTCCGAACCTGCTCGCGCTGCAGACCGAGAGCTTCGACTGGCTGCTCGGCAACACCGCCTGGCAGAGTCGGGTCGAGGAGGCTCTCGAGAACGGTCAGGACGTCCCCACCAAGTCCGGGCTCGAGGAGATCTTCGAGGAGATCTCCCCGATCGAGGACTTCAGCGGGTCGATGTCGCTGACCTTCCGCGACCACCGCTTCGAGCCGCCGAAGAACTCGATCGACGAGTGCAAGGAGCGCGACTTCACGTACGCCGCCCCGCTCTTCGTCACGGCCGAGTTCACCAACAACGAGACCGGCGAGATCAAGTCCCAGACGGTCTTCATGGGCGACTTCCCGCTCATGACCAACAAGGGCACCTTCGTCATCAACGGCACCGAGCGTGTCGTGGTGTCCCAGCTGGTCCGTTCGCCGGGTGTCTACTTCGACTCCAGCATCGACAAGACGTCCGACAAGGACATCTTCTCCGCCAAGATCATCCCGTCCCGGGGTGCCTGGCTGGAGATGGAGATCGACAAGCGCGACATGGTCGGTGTGCGCATCGACCGCAAGCGCAAGCAGTCCGTGACCGTCCTCCTGAAGGCGCTCGGCTGGACCACCGAGCAGATCCTCGAGGAGTTCGGCGAGTACGAGTCCATGCGCGCCACCCTGGAGAAGGACCACACCCAGGGCCAGGACGACGCGCTGCTCGACATCTACCGCAAGCTGCGTCCGGGCGAGCCCCCCACGCGTGAGGCCGCGCAGACGCTGCTCGAGAACCTCTACTTCAACCCCAAGCGCTACGACCTGGCCAAGGTCGGCCGCTACAAGGTCAACAAGAAGCTGGGTGCGGACGCTCCGCTCGACGCGGGCATCCTGACCGTCGAGGACGTCATCGCGACGATCAAGTACCTGGTGAAGCTGCACGCCGGCGAGACCGAGACGGTCGGCGACAGCGGCGAGACGGTCGTCGTCGAGACGGACGACATCGACCACTTCGGCAACCGTCGCCTGCGCAGCGTCGGCGAGCTCATCCAGAACCAGGTCCGCACCGGTCTGGCTCGTATGGAGCGCGTCGTGCGTGAGCGCATGACGACCCAGGACGTCGAGGCGATCACGCCGCAGACGCTGATCAACATCCGGCCGGTCGTCGCCTCCATCAAGGAGTTCTTCGGCACCAGCCAGCTGTCGCAGTTCATGGACCAGAACAACCCGCTGTCCGGGCTGACGCACAAGCGTCGTCTGTCCGCGCTCGGCCCGGGTGGTCTGTCCCGTGAGCGGGCCGGCTTCGAGGTCCGTGACGTGCACCCCTCGCACTACGGCCGTATGTGCCCGATCGAGACGCCCGAAGGCCCGAACATCGGTCTGATCGGCTCGCTCGCCTCCTACGGTCGCGTCAACGCGTTCGGTTTCGTCGAGACCCCGTACCGCAAGGTCGTCGACGGCCAGGTCACCGACGAGGTCGACTACCTGACCGCCGACGAGGAGGACCGCTTCGTCATCGCGCAGGCCAACGCCGGCCTGAACGAGGACATGCGCTTCTCCGAGAACCGCGTGCTGGTCCGCCGTCGTGGCGGCGAGGTCGACTACGTCGCCGGTGACGACGTGGACTACATGGACGTCTCGCCGCGCCAGATGGTGTCGGTCGCGACCGCCATGATCCCGTTCCTCGAGCACGACGACGCCAACCGTGCCCTCATGGGCGCGAACATGATGCGTCAGGCCGTGCCGCTGATTAAGTCCGAGTCCCCGCTCGTCGGCACCGGCATGGAGTACCGCTCCGCCGTCGACGCCGGCGACGTGGTCAAGGCCGAGAAGGACGGTGTGGTCCAGGAGGTCTCCGCGGACTACATCACCACCGCCAACGACGACGGCACGTACATCACGTACCGCCTGGCCAAGTTCTCCCGGTCCAACCAGGGCACCTCGGTCAACCAGAAGGTCATCGTCAACGAGGGCGACCGCATCATCACGGGCCAGGTGCTCGCCGACGGTCCGGCCACCCAGAACGGCGAGATGGCGCTCGGCAAGAACCTGCTCGTGGCGTTCATGCCGTGGGAGGGTCACAACTACGAGGACGCGATCATCCTGTCGCAGCGCCTCGTGCAGGACGACGTCCTCTCCTCGATCCACATCGAGGAGCACGAGGTCGACGCCCGTGACACCAAGCTCGGCCCCGAGGAGATCACCCGGGACATCCCGAACGTCTCCGAGGAGGTCCTCGCCGACCTCGACGAGCGCGGCATCATCCGCATCGGTGCCGAGGTCATCGCCGGCGACATCCTCGTCGGCAAGGTGACCCCGAAGGGTGAGACCGAGCTGACGCCGGAGGAGCGCCTGCTGCGCGCGATCTTCGGTGAGAAGGCCCGTGAGGTCCGTGACACCTCGCTGAAGGTGCCGCACGGCGAGACCGGCAAGGTCATCGGCGTCCGCGTCTTCGACCGCGAGGAGGGCGACGAGCTTCCCCCCGGTGTGAACCAGCTGGTGCGCGTCTACGTCGCGCAGAAGCGCAAGATCACCGACGGTGACAAGCTCGCCGGCCGCCACGGCAACAAGGGCGTCATCTCCAAGATCCTGCCGATCGAGGACATGCCGTTCCTGGAGGACGGCACCCCGGTCGACATCATCCTCAACCCGCTGGGTGTGCCGTCCCGAATGAACCCGGGACAGGTTCTGGAGATCCACCTCGGCTGGCTCGCCAGCCGCGGCTGGGACGTCTCCGGCCTGGCCGACGAGTGGGCGCAGCGCCTCCAGGCGATCGGCGCCGACAGCGTCGCCCCCGGCACCAACGTCGCGACCCCGGTCTTCGACGGTGCGCGTGAGGACGAGCTGGCGGGTCTGCTGCAGCACACCATCCCGAACCGCGACGGCGAGCGCATGGTGCTCCCGACCGGTAAGGCGCGGCTGTTCGACGGCCGTAGCGGTGAGCCGTTCCCGGACCCGATCTCGGTCGGCTACATGTACATCCTGAAGCTGCACCACCTGGTCGACGACAAGCTGCACGCCCGTTCGACCGGTCCGTACTCGATGATCACCCAGCAGCCGCTGGGTGGTAAGGCCCAGTTCGGTGGCCAGCGGTTCGGCGAGATGGAGGTGTGGGCGCTGGAGGCGTACGGCGCCGCCTACGCCCTCCAGGAGCTGCTGACCATCAAGTCCGACGACGTCACCGGCCGCGTGAAGGTCTACGAGGCCATCGTCAAGGGCGAGAACATCCCTGAGCCCGGCATCCCCGAGTCCTTCAAGGTGCTCATCAAGGAGATGCAGTCCCTGTGCCTCAACGTGGAGGTGCTGTCCTCGGACGGCATGTCCATCGAGATGCGCGACACCGACGAGGACGTCTTCCGCGCAGCGGAGGAGCTCGGTATCGACCTGTCCCGGCGCGAGCCGAGCAGCGTCGAAGAGGTCTGACGGGAGTCCGGTACGGGGACTCGGTGCAGTCCGCTGAGTCCCCGGCCGGCCCCAGGACCCCCGTTTCAGACCCCAAGACTTACAACCCTGAGAGGGATTGACGCATAGTGCTCGACGTCAACTTCTTCGATGAGCTCCGGATCGGTCTGGCCACCGCTGACGACATCCGTCAGTGGAGCCACGGCGAGGTCAAGAAGCCCGAGACCATCAACTACCGCACCCTCAAGCCCGAGAAGGACGGACTCTTCTGCGAGAAGATCTTCGGTCCGACCCGGGACTGGGAGTGCTACTGCGGCAAGTACAAGCGTGTCCGCTTCAAGGGCATCATCTGTGAGCGGTGTGGCGTCGAGGTCACCCGCGCCAAGGTGCGCCGTGAGCGGATGGGCCACATCGAGCTCGCCGCCCCCGTCACGCACATCTGGTACTTCAAGGGCGTTCCGTCGCGGCTGGGCTACCTGCTCGACCTCGCCCCGAAGGACCTGGAGAAGGTCATCTACTTCGCGGCGTACATGATCACGTACGTCGACGAGGAGCGCCGCACCCGCGACCTGCCCTCGCTGGAGGCGCACGTCTCCGTCGAGCGCCAGCAGATCGAGCAGCGCCGCGACGCCGACCTGGAGGCTCGCGCCAAGAAGCTCGAGACCGACCTGGCCGAGCTGGAGGCCGAGGGCGCCAAGGCCGATGTGCGCCGCAAGGTGCGCGAGGGCGCCGAGCGTGAGATGAAGCAGCTGCGCGACCGCGCGCAGCGCGAGATCGACCGCCTCGACGAGGTGTGGAACCGGTTCAAGAACCTCAAGGTCCAGGACCTGGAGGGCGACGAGCTGCTCTACCGCGAGCTGCGCGACCGCTTCGGCACGTACTTCGACGGCTCGATGGGTGCCGCGGCGCTGCAGAAGCGCCTGGAGTCCTTCGACCTCGACGAGGAGGCCGAGCGCCTCCGCGAGATCATCCGCACCGGCAAGGGCCAGAAGAAGACCCGTGCGCTCAAGCGCCTCAAGGTCGTCTCCGCGTTCCTGCAGACCAGCAACAGCCCCAAGGGCATGGTGCTGGACTGCGTGCCGGTCATCCCGCCGGACCTTCGCCCGATGGTGCAGCTGGACGGTGGCCGCTTCGCGACCTCCGACCTGAACGACCTGTACCGCCGTGTGATCAACCGGAACAACCGACTGAAGCGCCTTCTCGACCTCGGTGCGCCCGAGATCATCGTGAACAACGAGAAGCGCATGCTCCAGGAGGCCGTCGACGCGCTGTTCGACAACGGCCGCCGCGGTCGTCCGGTCACCGGTCCCGGCAACCGCCCGCTGAAGTCCCTCAGCGACATGCTGAAGGGCAAGCAGGGTCGATTCCGTCAGAACCTGCTCGGCAAGCGTGTGGACTACTCCGCGCGTTCCGTGATCGTCGTCGGTCCGCAGCTGAAGCTGCACCAGTGCGGTCTGCCGAAGGCGATGGCGCTGGAGCTCTTCAAGCCGTTCGTGATGAAGCGCCTGGTCGACCTGAACCACGCGCAGAACATCAAGAGCGCCAAGCGGATGGTCGAGCGCGGCCGCACCGTGGTGTACGACGTCCTCGAAGAGGTCATCGCCGAGCACCCGGTGCTGCTGAACCGTGCGCCCACCCTGCACCGCCTCGGCATCCAGGCCTTCGAGCCGCAGCTGGTCGAGGGCAAGGCCATCCAGATCCACCCGCTCGTCTGCACCGCGTTCAACGCGGACTTCGACGGTGACCAGATGGCCGTGCACCTGCCGCTGTCCGCGGAGGCGCAGGCCGAGGCCCGCATCCTGATGCTGTCCTCGAACAACATCCTCAAGCCCGCCGACGGCCGTCCGGTGACGATGCCGACCCAGGACATGGTGCTGGGTCTGTACTTCCTCACCACGGACGCCGAGGGCCGCGACATCAAGGGCGCCGACCGTCCGTTCTCCTCGGTCGCCGAGGCGATCATGGCGTTCGACGCCGGCGAGCTGTCGCTGCAGGCGCCGGTCGACATCCGCTTCCCGGTGGGCACCATCCCGCCGCGTGGCTGGGAGCCGCCGGTCCGTGAGGAGGGCGAGCCGGAGTGGCAGCAGGGTGACAGCTTCACGCTGAAGACCACGCTGGGCCGTGCGCTCTTCAACGAGCTGCTGCCCGAGGACTACCCGTTCGTCGACTACGAGGTCGGCAAGAAGCAGCTCTCCCAGATCGTCAACGACCTGGCCGAGCGCTACCCGAAGGTCATCGTGGCGGCGACGCTCGACAACCTGAAGGCCTCCGGCTTCTACTGGGCGACCCGTTCCGGTGTCACCGTGGCCATCTCCGACGTCGTCGTTCCCGAGGCGAAGAAGGAGATCGTCCGCGGCTACGAGGCGCAGGACGAGAAGGTCCAGAAGCAGTACGAGCGCGGTCTGATCACCAAGGACGAGCGCACCCAGGAGCTCATCGCGATCTGGACCAAGGCGACCAACGAGGTCGCCGAGGCGATGAACGACAACTTCCCGAAGATCAACCCGATCTTCATGATGGTGAACTCGGGCGCCCGAGGAAACATGATGCAGATGCGCCAGATCGCGGGTATGCGCGGTCTGGTGTCGAACGCCAAGAACGAGACCATCCCGCGGCCCATCAAGGCGTCGTTCCGTGAGGGTCTGTCCGTGCTGGAGTACTTCATCTCCACGCACGGTGCCCGTAAGGGTCTGGCGGACACCGCTCTGCGTACCGCCGACTCGGGTTACCTCACCCGTCGTCTGGTCGACGTCTCGCAGGACGTCATCATCCGCGAGGAGGACTGCGGCACCGACCGTGGTCTGCGTCTGCAGATCGCCGACCGCGGCGCCGACGGTTCGCTGCTCAAGGCGGAGGACGTCGAGACGTCCGTGTACGCGCGCTGCCTCGCCGAGGACATCGTCGTGGACGGCAAGGTGCTGGCCCCGGCCGGCACCGACCTGGGCGACGTGCTCATCGACGAGCTGATCCGGCACGGTGTCGCGGAGGTCAAGACCCGCTCGGTCCTGACCTGTGAGTCCGCGGTCGGCACCTGCGCCATGTGCTACGGCCGTTCGCTGGCCACCGGCAAGCTGGTCGACATCGGTGAGGCGGTCGGCATCATCGCCGCCCAGTCCATCGGTGAGCCCGGTACCCAGCTGACGATGCGTACCTTCCACACCGGTGGTGTGGCCGGTGACGACATCACCCAGGGTCTGCCGCGTGTCGTCGAGCTCTTCGAGGCCCGTACCCCGAAGGGTGTCGCCCCGATCTCCGAGGCCTCCGGCCGGGTGCGGATCGAGGAGACCGAGAAGACCAAGAAGATCGTCGTCACCCCGGACGACGGCAGCGACGAGATGGCCTACCCCATCTCCAAGCGTGCCCGTCTGATGGTCAGCGAGGGCGAGCACGTCGAGGTGGGCCAGAAGCTCACCGTGGGTGCCACCAACCCGCACGACGTGCTGCGCATCCTGGGTCAGCGTGCCGTCCAGGTCCACCTGGTCGGCGAGGTCCAGAAGGTCTACAACTCGCAGGGCGTGTCGATCCACGACAAGCACATCGAGATCATCATCCGGCAGATGCTCCGCCGTGTGACGATCATCGAGTCCGGCGACGCCGAGCTGCTGCCCGGCGAGCTGGTCGAGCGCTCCCGCTTCGAGCAGGAGAACCGTCGTGTGGTCCAGGAGGGCGGTCACCCGGCCTCCGGTCGTCCGCAGCTCATGGGTATCACCAAGGCCTCGCTGGCGACCGAGTCCTGGCTGTCGGCGGCGTCCTTCCAGGAGACGACCAGGGTCCTGACGGACGCGGCGATCAACGCCAAGTCCGACTCCCTGATCGGCCTCAAGGAGAACGTCATCATCGGTAAGCTCATCCCGGCCGGTACGGGTCTGTCCCGCTACCGCAACATCCGGGTCGAGCCGACCGAGGAGGCCAAGGCCGCGATGTACTCGGCCGTCGGTTACGACGACATCGACTACTCGCCGTTCGGCACCGGTTCGGGTCAGGCCGTGCCGCTGGAGGACTACGACTACGGTCCGTACAACCAGTAAGCGAGCGGCTGCGCGGCAGCTGTGACGGAAGGCGGTCGCCCCTGTGGGGTGGCCGCCTTCCGGCGCTCTCAGCGCCCCCGTGACGCCGTCGGATGCGGCAGGGGTCACCACCGGGCCGGTGACGGACCGCGAAGAGCGCAGGAGGCCTGTGGGCGGCCATGACGGCCCCGTCCGCGATCGGAGGGGCGTCGTCGTCGGCCCGGTTCGCCCCGAATGTGTGCCGGATGCGTGCCGGCGGAGGGGTGGCGCCCATTTGTTTTGACCGGAGTCGGTGCGGTAGGTACGCTCAGACCTTGTGCCTGGGGTGTGCCCTGGCTCTTGTGCGTGCCTTCGACCGCATCGGGGCCCGAGACCGGCCACCGTGATCCGAGCTTGTTTCTGCCTCGCGGCGGGAGTCCGCAGGATCCGACACACCCGACCGCGTGGGTCGGCGACGTTCCAGGTTAGCTGTACCCATCGGCACACAGAAACCGGAGAAGTAGTGCCTACGATCCAGCAGCTGGTCCGTAAGGGCCGGCAGGACAAGGTCGAGAAGAACAAGACGCCCGCACTCGAGGGTTCCCCTCAGCGTCGTGGCGTCTGCACGCGTGTGTTCACGACCACCCCGAAGAAGCCGAACTCGGCCCTGCGTAAGGTCGCGCGTGTGCGTCTGACCAGCGGGATCGAGGTCACCGCTTACATTCCGGGTGAGGGACACAACCTGCAGGAGCACTCCATCGTGCTCGTGCGCGGCGGCCGTGTGAAGGACCTGCCGGGTGTTCGCTACAAGATCATCCGTGGTTCGCTCGACACCCAGGGTGTCAAGAACCGCAAGCAGGCCCGCAGCCGCTACGGCGCCAAGAAGGAGAAGTAAGAATGCCTCGTAAGGGCCCCGCCCCGAAGCGCCCGGTCATCATCGACCCGGTCTACGGTTCTCCTCTGGTGACCTCCCTGATCAACAAGGTGCTGCTGAACGGCAAGCGCTCCACCGCCGAGCGCATCGTGTACGGCGCCATGGAGGGCCTGCGCGACAAGACCGGCAACGACCCGGTCATCACGCTGAAGCGCGCTCTTGAGAACATCAAGCCGACCCTCGAGGTCAAGTCCCGCCGTGTCGGTGGCGCCACCTACCAGGTCCCGGTCGAGGTCAAGCCCGGCCGTGCCAACACCCTGGCGCTGCGCTGGCTGGTCGGTTACTCCCGCGCCCGTCGCGAGAAGACCATGACCGAGCGTCTGCTCAACGAGCTCCTCGACGCCTCCAACGGCCTCGGTGCCGCTGTGAAGAAGCGTGAGGACACGCACAAGATGGCCGAGTCCAACAAGGCCTTCGCGCACTACCGCTGGTAGTCGCAGTCCACATCGAGACCGAGAGAAGACTGAAGCCTTATGGCTACCACTTCGCTTGACCTGGCCAAGGTGCGCAACATCGGCATCATGGCCCACATCGACGCGGGCAAGACGACCACCACCGAGCGGATCCTGTTCTACACCGGCGTCTCCTACAAGATCGGTGAGGTCCACGACGGCGCTGCCACCATGGACTGGATGGAGCAGGAGCAGGAGCGTGGCATCACGATCACCTCTGCTGCCACCACCTGTCACTGGCCGCTGGAAGACGTCGACCACACCATCAACATCATCGACACGCCGGGCCACGTCGACTTCACCGTCGAGGTGGAGCGTTCGCTGCGCGTGCTCGACGGTGCCGTGACGGTGTTCGACGGCGTTGCCGGCGTTGAGCCGCAGTCCGAGACCGTGTGGCGTCAGGCGGACCGCTACGGCGTTCCGCGTATCTGCTTCGTCAACAAGCTCGACCGCACCGGTGCCGAGTTCCACCGCTGTGTCGACATGATCAGCGACCGCCTGGGCGCGCAGCCGATCGTCATGCAGCTCCCGATCGGCGCCGAGGCCGACTTCAAGGGTGTCGTCGACCTCGTCACCATGAAGGCCTTCGTGTGGTCCGCCGAGGCCACCAAGGGCGAGATGTACGACATCGTCGACATCCCGGACACGCACACCGAGGCTGCCGAGGAGTACCGCGGCAAGCTCATCGAGGCCGTGGCCGAGAACGACGAAGAGATCATGGAGCTGTACCTGGAGGGCGAGGAGCCTTCCGCGGAGCAGCTGTACGCCGCGATCCGTCGTATCACCATCGCGTCCGGCAAGTCCTCGGACACCACGGTCACCCCGGTGTTCTGCGGTACCGCGTTCAAGAACAAGGGTGTTCAGCCCCTGCTCGACGCGGTCGTGCGCTACCTCCCCTCCCCGCTGGACGTCGAGGCCATCGAGGGCCACGCCGTCAACAACGCGGAGGAGGTCGTCAAGCGCAAGCCGTCCGACGACGAGCCGCTGGCCGCCCTCGCGTTCAAGATCATGAGCGACCCGCACCTCGGCAAGCTCACCTTCGTCCGGGTCTACTCGGGCCGCCTGGAGTCCGGCACCGCCGTGCTGAACTCCGTCAAGGGCAAGAAGGAGCGCATCGGCAAGATCTACCGCATGCACGCGAACAAGCGTGAGGAGATCGACTCGGTGGGCGCCGGCGACATCGTCGCCGTGATGGGCCTGAAGCAGACCACCACCGGTGAGACGCTGTGCGACGACAAGGCCCCGGTGATCCTGGAGTCCATGGACTTCCCGGCGCCGGTCATCCAGGTCGCCATCGAGCCCAAGTCCAAGGGTGACCAGGAGAAGCTGGGCGTCGCGATCCAGCGCCTGGCCGAGGAGGACCCGTCCTTCCAGGTTCACTCGGACGAGGAGACCGGCCAGACCATCATCGGTGGTATGGGCGAGCTGCACCTCGAGGTGCTGGTCGACCGTATGCGCCGTGAGTTCAAGGTCGAGGCGAACGTCGGCAAGCCGCAGGTCGCCTACCGTGAGACCATCCGCAAGGCGGTCGAGCGGGTCGACTACACGCACAAGAAGCAGACCGGTGGTACCGGCCAGTTCGCCAAGGTGCAGATCGCGATCGAGCCGATCGAGGGCGGCGACGCCTCGTACGAGTTCGTGAACAAGGTGACCGGTGGTCGTATCCCGAAGGAGTACATCCCTTCGGTCGACGCCGGTGCGCAGGAGGCCATGCAGTTCGGCATCCTCGCCGGTTACGAGATGACCGGTGTGCGCGTGACCCTGCTCGACGGTGCCTACCACGAGGTGGACTCCTCCGAGCTCGCGTTCAAGATCGCCGGTTCGCAGGCCTTCAAGGAGGCCGCGCGCAAGGCTTCGCCCGTGCTCCTGGAGCCGATGATGGCCGTCGAGGTCACCACGCCCGAGGACTACATGGGTGAGGTCATCGGCGACATCAACTCCCGCCGTGGCCAGATCCAGGCCATGGAGGAGCGGGCCGGTGCCCGCGTCGTGAAGGGCCTCGTGCCCCTGTCGGAGATGTTCGGCTACGTCGGCGACCTCCGCAGCAAGACGTCGGGTCGCGCGAGCTACTCGATGCAGTTCGACTCCTACGCCGAGGTTCCGCGGAACGTCGCCGAGGAGATCATCGCGAAGGCCAAGGGCGAGTAACGCACCGCGTTCTCACGCCTTAGGCTTGACTCCGGAGCCTCACGGGGCATTCAGCCGCAATCCTGGATGAATGCCCCGGGTTCCGGGACTTAACAGCAAAGATCACCTGGCGCCGATGAAGTAAGGCGTACCAGAACCACTCCCAGGAGGACCCCAGTGGCGAAGGCGAAGTTCGAGCGGACTAAGCCGCACGTCAACATCGGCACCATCGGTCACATCGACCACGGTAAGACGACCCTCACGGCCGCCATTACCAAGGTGCTGCACGACGCGTACCCGGACCTGAACGAGGCCACCCCGTTCGACAACATCGACAAGGCGCCGGAAGAGCGTCAGCGTGGTATCACCATCTCCATCGCGCACGTCGAGTACCAGACCGAGGCGCGTCACTACGCCCACGTCGACTGCCCGGGTCACGCGGACTACATCAAGAACATGATCACGGGTGCGGCGCAGATGGACGGCGCCATCCTCGTGGTCGCCGCCACCGACGGCCCGATGCCGCAGACCAAGGAGCACGTGCTCCTGGCCCGCCAGGTCGGCGTTCCGTACATCGTCGTCGCCCTGAACAAGGCCGACATGGTGGACGACGAGGAGATCCTGGAGCTCGTCGAGCTCGAGGTTCGTGAGCTCCTCTCCGAGTACGAGTTCCCGGGCGACGACGTTCCGGTCGTCAAGGTCTCCGCTCTGAAGGCCCTCGAGGGCGAGAAGGAGTGGGTGGACTCCGTCCTCAACCTGATGAACGCCGTCGACGAGTCGATCCCGCAGCCGGAGCGCGACGTCGACAAGCCGTTCCTCATGCCGATCGAGGACGTCTTCACGATCACCGGTCGCGGTACGGTCGTCACCGGCCGTATCGAGCGTGGTGTCCTGAAGGTCAACGAGACCGTCGACATCATCGGCATCAAGACCGAGAAGACCACCACCACGGTCACCGGTATCGAGATGTTCCGCAAGCTGCTCGACGAGGGCCAGGCCGGTGAGAACGTCGGTCTGCTCCTCCGCGGCATCAAGCGCGAGGACGTCGAGCGCGGCCAGGTCATCATCAAGCCGGGCTCGGTCACCCCGCACACCGAGTTCGAGGCCCAGGCCTACATCCTGTCGAAGGACGAGGGTGGTCGTCACACCCCGTTCTTCAACAACTACCGCCCGCAGTTCTACTTCCGTACCACGGACGTGACCGGCGTCGTGACCCTCCCCGAGGGCACCGAGATGGTCATGCCGGGCGACAACACCGAGATGACGGTCGAGCTGATCCAGCCGGTCGCCATGGAGGAGGGCCTGAAGTTCGCCATCCGTGAGGGTGGCCGGACCGTCGGCGCCGGCCAGGTCACCAAGATCACCAAGTAAGTTCCGCTTGCTTGAGGGTCGCTTGACCTGGTAGCTCCAGCTGCGAGCTCCGAAGGGGCCCGTACGACTTCGGTCGTACGGGCCCCTTTGCCGTGCGCCGGACGGGACGGTACGGCCCGTGGTGTCAGCGCCCGGGTGTACGTGGCCGGACCGGCACGGCCTCGTGTCCCGCGGCCTCGCGCCTCGCGGTGTCCTCGGTCAGTGCCCGGACCAGTCCGTGGTCGGGGGAGAGCCGGCAGGCCGGGTCGGTGCGGGTGGCGTCGCCGGTCAGGGCGTACGCCTGGCAGCGGCAGCCGCCGAAGTCCTCGTCGCGGCGGGAGCAGCTGCGGCAGGGATCGGACATCCAGTCGGTGCCCCGGTAGCGGGTGAACGCGGGGGAGTGGTCCCAGATCCAGGGCAGCGGGTGGTCGCGGACGTTCGGCGGGTCCAGGTCGGGCAGGGCGGCCGCGGCCGGGCACGGCAGGACGGTGCCGTCCGGGGTGACGGTGAGGGACACCGCTCCCCAGCCGCCCATGCACGGCTTGGCGACGCCGTCGAAGTAGTCGGGCACCACCCAGACCAGGTCGGGTCCCGCGGCAGGGGCTCCGTCCCGGGTGCGGGCGGCGAGCCGCCGGCGCCGGCGCTCCACGGTGTCGCGCGCCCGGGCGAGCTGGTCGCGGGTCGGAAGCAGCGCGTCGCGGTTCAGCAGGCCCCAGCCGTAGAACTGGACGTTGGCCAGCTCGATGCGGTCGACGCCCCAGGAGATGCCCAGGGCGATCAGCGCGTCGACGTCGTCGAGGTTCTCGCGGTGCAGCACGACGTTGAGGCCGAGCGGGAGTCCGGCGGAGCGGACGAGCCAGGCGGCCCGTTCCTTCTCCGCGAAGGAGCCGGGGCGCTTGGCGATGCGGTCGGAGGCGTCCGGCTCGGCGTGCTGGACGGAGAGCTGCACGCTGCGCAGCCCGGCGTCGGTGAGCGCGGCCAGCCGGGCCTGGTCGAGGCCGGCCCCGCTGGTGACCAGCTGGGTGTAGAGGCCGGCGGTCTCGGCGGCGGTGACGATGTGCTCCAGGTCGGGGCGCAGCAGCGGTTCGCCGCCGGAGAGGTGGGTGTGCACCACGCCGAGCTCGCCGGCCTGGCGCATCACCTCCGCCCACTGCGCGGTGCTCAGCTCGCGGGATCGGCGGGTCAGTTCCAGTGGGTTGGAGCAGTAGCCGCAGTGCAGGGGGCAGGCGTGGGTGAGCTCGGCGAGCAGGGCCCAGGGGCGCGCGGGCGTGGGTGCGGGGGCGGGTGCCGGGGTGGTGGGGCTGGTCGTCGGATCGGTGGTGGTCGTGGGACCGGTGGTGGTCGTGGGGCCGGTGGTGGCCGACGGATCTGTGGTGGTCAACGGAGCCAGCCTTCCGCGCGCAGCCGTTCGAGGAACGCCGGGACGTCGGTGGCCACCGGCGCGCCGGGGAAGCGTGCGGTCAGGACGCCGACGATGCCGTCGACGCTGCGGGTGCCGTCGCACAGGTCGACGACGTCCCTGCCGTGCCCGGTCAGCACGCCGACGCGCTCCGGCAGGAGCAGCAGGACGGTGTCGCGCACCGGGTCGTGGCGGCGCAGGGCGCCGGGGGCGAGTACGGGGTACCAGTCGGTGCCGGGCGCCGCCGTCATGAGGGCTCCCCGTGGCGGCCCGCCGCGTCCACGGCGTCCAGCAGCGACCACAGCACATCGCACTTGAAGCGCAGCGCCGCCACCGCCCGCTCCTGGTCGTCCCGGCCGCGGGCCCACGTCAGGACGAGGTCGAGGGCCTCGCGGCTGTCGCGGCGGCCCTGGGAGACCCGGGTGCGGAAGTAGGTGAGTCCGTGGCCGTCGATCCACGGGTAGTGGCGTTTGAAGGCGTCGATCCGGGTGCGCATCAGGTCCGGGGCGGACAGCTCGGTCAGCGAGGCGGCGACGGCCTCGAGCGGCGAGCGCAGCCGGCAGAAGTTGACGTATCCCTCCACCGCGAGCCGCACTCCCGGCAGGACGCCGTCGGCGCTCAGCAGGGTCTCGCGGTCCACGCCGGCCGCCTCGCCGAGCCGCAGCCAGCGCTCGATGCCGCCCTCGCCGTCGGCCGGCCCGTCGTGGTCCTGGATGCGGCGCAGCCACATCCGGCGCAGCGCGGGTGTCTCCAGCTTGGCGGTGATCAGGGCGTCCTTGACGGGGATGTGCCGCTGGTAGTGGAAGCGGTTGGTGATCCACCGGCGCAGCTCGGCCCGGCTCAGTTCCCCGCCGTGCATCCGGACGTTGAAGGGATGGCGGTCGTGGTACCGCTCCTCCCCGACCGCGCGCAGCCGTGCCTCGAACTCGGCGGGGCTCCAGGGCTCCGCGAGCGGGGCGAGTGCCGTGGTCACAGCTCGATCACCATCCCGTCGTACGCCACCTCGACGCCCAGCCGCGCGAGCCGCTTGTGGTGCGGTGCCGCCGGGTCGACGAGGGGGTTGGTGTTGTTGAGGTGCGTGTAGAGGCAGCGGGCCGGGAGGGCGGCCAGCCGTTCGGCCGTGCCGTTCGGTCCCTCGATGGGCAGGTGGCCCATGCCGGTCGCGGTGCGGGTGGAGATGCCGGTGCGGCGGGGTTCGTCGTCGTCCCAGAAGGTGCCGTCGACGATGACGCAGTCGGCCTCCTCGGCCGCCTGCTGGAACCGGTCGGGCCAGGCCGCGAGCGCCGGGGCGTAGAGCACCGAGGCGCCGGACGCGGGGTCGTACAGGCGCAGCGCGACCACCCAGGCGTCGTCGTCCGGGGCGTCGGCGGCGTAGCGCGGGCGTTTGCCCGACACCGGGATGCCGGTGACGCGCAGGCCTCGTCCGGTCGTCTCGGTCTCCGGGTCCAGTGGTTCCGCGCCGCGCCGGGGCAGGTCCCGCCAGGTCACCGAGGTGTACGGCGTGAGGATGTCGCCGAGGCGGAGGCGGTCGAGGAGGGCCTGGCGGACCGGGGCCGTCGCCAGCACCTGGAGGCGGTCCGCCTCGCGCAGCCGGGCGATGCCGAGGGTGTGGTCGAGTTCGGCGTCGGTGAGGACGAGGCCGGCGAGCGGGGTCCGGCGGTGGCCGGGGCCGGGGTGCAGTTCGGGCCGGGCCTCGATCTGGTCGCCGAGATCGGGGGTGGCGTTCACGAGGTACCAGCGGCCCTCGCCGGTGCGCACCGCGAGCGAGGCGTGCCGGCGCCGCCGGTGCGCGTGAGCGCGTGCCCCGGAGCATCCGGGACACGCGCAGTTCCACTGGGGGACACCGCCACCGGCGGCGGTGCCGAGTACCAGCAGCAGCATGGCTCCTGCTCTCCTGCCTGTCGGCTAGCGGGAGTTGAGGGAGTAGGCGGTGACTTCGAGGGCGGTGTCGACGGTGGTGAGGGCGGGGGGCTGCCAGACGGCCGGCTCCGGCTGCTGCTCGGCGGGCTGCGTCTGGTCGTGGGTCTCGTGCATGGTCGTGACTGCCTTTCGTCAGGCGCTACTTGATGATGACGCGCAGAATCCGGTCCTTGCCGAGCCCGCGGTCGCTGGTGCCGAGCCACAGTTCGTCGGCGCCGGGCACCTTGGCGAGGGCGCGCAGTCGGCCGTGGGTGCCGGAGAAGTACGCGGCCTTGGTGCCTACCTGCTCGGTGTCGCCGTCGACCGGGACGCGCCAGAGTCGCTGGCCGCGCAGGGTCGACACGTAGACGACGTTGCGCACGATGGCGATCTGGGAGGGCGTGCCTTCGGCCGGTGCCCACGTCTGCTTCGGGTTGGTCATGCCGGCGACCGTGCAGGCGCCTTCGCAGGTGGGCCAGCCGTAGTTGGCGCCCGCCTTGATCAGGTTGAGTTCGTCGGACCTGCTCTCGCCGATCTCCGCCGACCACAGCCTGCCCGAGCGGTCCCAGGCGAGGCCCTGCGGGTTGCGGTGGCCGTAGCTGTAGACGCGTGTGCCGAACGGGTTGCCGGGAGCGGCAGCCCCGGTCTTGGTGATGCGGAGGATCTTGCCGTTGAGCGAGTTCTTGTCCTGCGCGAGGCTGCGCTGGAGGGCGTCGCCGGTGGCGACGTAAAGGTACCCGTCGGGGCCGAAGGCGATCTTGCCGCCGTTGTGGTCCCCGCCGCGGGCGATGCCGCCGAGCACCTTGGTGTACCCGCTGAGCGTGCTGCCGTCGTAGCTCATCCTGGCGACGCGGGTCTCGGTGGCCGCGGTGTGGACGAAGAAGACGCGCTTGTCCGTCGTGCCGTTCCAGGTCGGAGAGGGGGCGACGCCCAGGAGTCCGCCGGTGCCGACACCGGGGGTGGAGGTGCCGGCGACCGTGTCCGGCACGGTGCCGACCAGCGTCTTGGAGCCGTCGCGGTCCAGGCGGAAGATCCGGTAGGTGTGGCGCTCGGTCACCAGCGCCGAGCGGCCGTCGGGCAGGAAGGAGATGGTCCAGGGCCGGGTCCACGCGTCGGAGAGCACGGTCGCCCCGGACGGCTGCCCGCCGTCCGCCGCGTCCGGCGCCGCCGTCGCCGGCTGGGTGAGACCGACGGCCAGGAGGGCTGCTGCCGCCGTGAGTGCGGCCAGGCCCCTGCGGGCCGGACGCCGTACCGGGCGAGCCGGGTGTGTCATGTCGACTCCTCAGGTCGGACGTGACAGGGGCCCGGGATCTCCCGGGCCCCCGTCCGCCGGCGACAGGCCGTCAGGCCGTGCCGCCCGCGCGGCTCAGGTGTTGTTCCCGTCCGGGATCAGGCAGAAGTCGATGTGGCTCAGGCCGTAGAACGTGCCGTTGTTCGGGTTGATCGGCGCGTGCAGGTTCTCGTCCGCCTGGATGCCGGTGGGGCGGTAGTCGTAGACGTTGGCGTTCGGGCCGCCCTTGACGATGACACCGATGGCGGCGAAGTCGTCGTCGATCACGAAGTCGAACGTGTTGTTGTCGTCGACGTTGGTGATCGTCACGGGGCCCGAGACGTCACCCTCCTGCGGGTCCTCGATACGGATCGGCGTGCCCTCGCAGTCGAAGGTGCCCCAGACCTCGGGGTCCAGCGACGCGAAGGTCGGGTTGCCCGGGACCTCCACCGGCTGCACGCCGGCGTCGCTGGGCGGGCCCGGCTGGGCGGCGGCGGGGCCGGCGGCGAGGCCGAGGGCGACGGCGGCGGTCAGGCCGACGCCGGCGAACCGGGCGCCGAACTTCGACGCGGCCTTGGCACGGGTAGCTACTCGCATGACGAGTACTCCTCCTTGAAGTCTTGGATGGCCCCCGCGGACTCTCGCGCCTTTTCCATCGGCGATTCGAGTAGGGAACAGCTGTCCGCCACCGGGCACCCCGATCATTTGCACAATCCGACCGGCGCCACGCTTCGAGGGCCCGTCCGCTACGCCGTTGGAGGCCGGAGAGCACCGGAAAGGACGAGTGCAGATCTCGTACGGCGGGGTATCCGACAAGGCTGCCCTCGTCCCGGTGGGCCGGTCCCCCGGCGCCCTCGGGGCGTTCTGCCGCCCGGGCGGACCCCGGCCGACAGCCCGCCGGGTAAGTAGGACATGCATGCAAAAAGGTTGATATAACCGTCACATGGGGCGTCTGAGCTGCCCCAACCCTCCGATGCAGCCCGCCCTACGTCCTCGTCGGGGTCCGGGGGTCACAGGGAGAGCCATGCGGCAGTTCAGCAGCGCGGCGACGGGGCAGGCGGTCCCCCTCACGCCGCACCGGACCACCTCGCGCAAGAGCCCGAGAGCCGAGCGGTACGTGCCGCTCGCCGTCTGTGCCGACTCCGCCGCCGTGGCGCTGCCGACGGCGCTGACATTCCTCGCGGCCGCGGAGCCTCACCCCGTCCAGCAGGCGCTGGCCATCACCGTCGTCTGGGTGCTCATCGGCCTCACCAACAAGCGGTACGCGCCCTGGACTTGGGACGAGGGCGCGCCGGTCGGGCCGGTCGTGCGGGACTGGCTGATGCTGCTCGGCGCGCTGGCGGTGCTGAGCGCGGTGACCGGGGCCGGCGGCGCACCCGCCGCGCTCCCGGTCGCGCTGTGTCCTTCGCTGCTGGTCACCGTCGTCTGCCGGAAGGCGATCCACCGCCGCCTGATGGCCGTACGGCGGCGCGCCCGCGGACTCCGGCGCGTCCTCGTCGTCGGGGAGCCGGAGGCGGTGGACGCCGTGGTGGGGCAGCTCGCGGAGCGGACCGACCACGGGTATGTGGCGGTCGGAGCCTGCGTGGTGGGGGAGGGCGGGGTGCTGTCCGGGGTGCCGGTGTCCGCCCGGCTCACGGCCGACCGGCCGGCCGGCATCGACGAGGACGCCGCACCGGTGGCGGACGCGGCCGAGGCGCTCGGCGCCGACCTGGTCTTCGCCGCCACCGGCCGGCAACTGGCCGGTGACCGGCTGCGGCGGCTGTCCTGGGCCCTGCACGACCGGGGCCATCCGCTGATGATCCTGCCGGGCCTCACCGAGGTGGCCCGGCGCCGGGTCCGGCTGACGTCGGCGGCCGGACTCACCCTGCTGCACGTCTCCCCGCCGACCCGGCGCGGTCTTCCGATACTGCTGAAGGCCCTCACGGACCGGGTGGGCGCCTTCCTCCTGCTCGCCGCGCTCGCCCCGCTGTTCGCACTCCTCGCGCTGGCCGTGCGGACGAGTTCCTCGGGCCCGGTCCTCTACCGCCAGACCCGGATCGGCCGTGACGGCACGCCGTTCCCGATGTGGAAGTTCCGGACCATGGTCGTCGACGCCGACCTGCTCAAGCGCGACCTGGCGGCCGTCAACGAACACGACGGACCCATGTTCAAGCTGCGCCGCGACCCCCGGGTGACCTCGCTCGGCCGGTTCCTGCGCCGCTACTCGCTCGACGAGCTTCCTCAGCTGGTCAATGTCCTGCTCGGGCACATGTCGCTGGTCGGCCCCCGGCCGCCGCTGCCCGAGGAGGTCGCCCGCTACGACCCGGTGGAGCTGCGCCGGCTGAGCGTCAAACCCGGTCTCACCGGGCTGTGGCAGGTCAGCGGCCGCTCCGACCTGTCCTGGCACGAGACCGTCTCACTGGACCTGCGGTACGTGGACAACTGGTCCCTGACCTGGGACATGACCGTCATGGCCCGCACCGTCCGGGCCGTGCTGGACGGACGCGGCGCCTACTGAGCCCCGGTCGGGCGAGCCGGCCCGCGGGGCTCTTCCAAGCGGTCGAGCAGGCCGCCGACACGCGGTGATGTGCTGGCCCGGGCCCCGTGCTCCGTAGCAACGTGCCCCACAGCGACGTACGAAAATGCGCAAATCGTTCAGACCGGGAAGGTCATCGCCATGACAGAGACCGCAGCGCCGCCCGATCCGGGCCACCGGGCGGAGGAGGCTGACGTCAGGGCCGTCGTGGAGCGTTCCCTGCGGGGTTTCACGGGAGCCGGATACGACAAGGGGCGCCCGCTGCTCGTGCAGGCCGCCTGGTTCGCCGTGCTCCACCTCGTCTTCGTCAAGTGGTGGTTCCCGGCCCGCTGGCGGCCGGCCCTGCTGCGGGCCTTCGGCGCGCGCGTCGGGCGGCGGGTGCTGATCCGGCACGGCGTCCGGGTGCACTGGCCGTGGCGGCTGCGCGTCGGCGACGACGTCTGGATCGGCGAGGACGCCTGGCTGCTCAACCTGGAGCAGATCACCATCGGCAGCGATGTGTGCGTCTCGCAGGGCGCGCTGCTGTGCACCGGAAGCCACCGGCACCGCCATCCCACCTTCGAGTTCGACAACGGGCCCATCCGGCTGGAGCCCGGCGCCTGGGTCGCGGCGCGGTCCGTGGTGCTGCGCGGGGTCACCGTCGGCCGGGGCGCGGTGGTGGGTGCCTGCGCGGTCGCCCACCGCGATCTCGCGCCGGGCGCGGTCGTCACCGCGGGGGCCGGCTCATGAGAGTGGTCCACGTGGTGACGCTGGTCAGCGACGACGGAGCGTACGGCGGTCCGACGAGCGTGGCCGCGGGGCAGCTGGAGGAGTGCGCGGCGCGCGGCCACGAGGTGACGCTGGTGGCCCTGTGGCGCGGCCGCCGGCCGGCGCCGGCCCGCCTCGGCCCGGTACCGCTGCGCAGCCGCCCGGCGCGCCGGCTGCTGCCCGGCCGGTTCACCGGGCTGATGCATCCGCTGCTCGCCCTGGACCTGTGGCGGGCCATGGGCCGGGCCGACGTGGTCCACGTCCACGCGGGACGCGATCTCGTCTCCCTCGCGGCGCTCGCCGTCGCCGTGCTGCGGCGCAAGCGGTTCGTCGCGCAGACGCACGGCATGATCCAGCCCCGGCGCTCGGCCGTCGCACGGCTCTTCGACCGGGTGTACGTGCCCCTGCTGCGGCAGGCGCGCGGCTGCCTGGTCCTCACCGAGCGGGAGCGCCGGGAGGTGGCCGAGGTCGTCGGCGCGGACGGCCCGACGCTGCTGACCGTGCCGAACGGGGTACGGCCGCGGCGCCCTGGAGAGGAGGTGCCGCCGCGCCGCGGGCAGGAGGTGCTGTTCCTGGCCCGGCTGCATCCGCGCAAACGCCCGGAGGCGTTCGTGGAGATGGCCGCGCTGGTCCACCAGGCCGTGCCCGGCGCCCGGTTCACCCTCTACGGCGCGGACGAGGGCGCGCTGCCGGAGGTGCTGCGGCTGATCGCCGCCCGCGGACTGGAGGGCGTGGTCTCCTACGGCGGCGCGCTGGCGCACGCGGAGGCGGTCCGGGCGTACGAGCGGGCCGCGGTCTATGTGCTGCCCAGCGTGGACGAGCCGTTCGGGATGACCCTGATCGAGGCCCTGTCCGCCGGCACCCCGGTGGTGTGCACCGACACCTGCGGCATCGCGGACGAACTGGCCGGCCGGCGAGCGGCGGTGGTCACCGACGGCAGCCCCCGGCAGCTGGCCGACGCGGTGTGCGCTCTGCTCGGTGACGAGAGCGGGCGCCGGGCCATGGCGGAGGCGGGCCGGCGGGCCGTCGCGGATGCCTTCTCCGTCCACGCGGTGGCGGACCGGCTGGAGGAGATCTACGGGCGGCTGTGCGCGGCACCCCGAGACCCGGGCCGGCCGGAACCCCTCCAGGTACGAGGTTGAGGAATGGACTTCTCCAACGCGTTGCGGCAGCTCTCCCAGGCGCAGAAACCCGCCCGTGGGGTGTCGCTCTACGCACGGTTCGTCAACCGGCCGGCGGGCCGGGTGCTCGCGGCCGCGGCGCACCGGGCGGGGCTCTTACCGAACCATGTCACCGCCGTCAGCGCGCTGGTCACCTTCACGGCCATCGCCGCGACCGCGCTGTTGCCGCCGTCCCGCACGCTCGGCGCGTGCGTGGCCGTGACGCTGGCCCTCGGCTTCGCGCTCGACTCCGCGGACGGCCAGCTGGCCCGGCTGCACCGGTCGACCAGCAGGGCCGGGGAGTGGCTCGACCACCTCATGGACTGCGGGAAACTCCTCGGCATCCACGCGGCGGTGCTGATCTCCTGCTACCGCTGGTTCGACCTGCCGCGCCCCGCTCTGCTGCTCCTTCCGATCGCCTTCCAGTTCGTCGCCGTCCTGCTGTTCTTCGGCGGGATCCTGGCGGAGCAGCTGAGGAGGCGGGCGGCCGAGGCGGCGGTGGCGGCCGGTGGGCGGGCCGCCGCGGTGCCGCCGCCGTCCACCCTGCGCGCGGTGGCGCTGCTGCCCCTCGACTACGGCCTGCTGTGCCTGGTCTTCCTGTTCCTCGGCGATGAGCGGCTGTTCTTCGCGCTGTACGTCACGCTGCTGGCGGCCCATGTGCTGCTGCTGCCGGTGTTCGTGGCCAAGTGGTTCCGGGAGCTGTCCGGGCGTCCTCGGACGGAGCCGTCGAGGACTGTGCGACACGAAGGCGCAAGCAATATCGCCTAAATGCGGACAAAGGGTGCTTAACCTTCGGGGTAGATTCCGCCGGATTCCTCGAAGGAGCTGCCATGGGCAAGCACGTGGACGTCGTCGTCGCCGGAGGTGGGGGATTCATCGGGGGGCACCTCGCCGCCGACCTCCTGGGCCAGGGGCTGACCGTCCGATGCGTCGACATCAAGCCGCGTAACGAGTGGCACCAGGTGCACCCCGAGGCGGAGAACACCGTCGCCGATCTGTCGCTCCTCGACGAGGCCCGCGCGGCCGTCCGGGACGCCGGGCAGGTGTACCTGCTCGCCGCCGACATGGGCGGCATGGGCTTCATCGAGAACAACAAGGCCGCCTGCATGATGTCGGTGCTGATCAGCACGCACATGCTCAAGGCCGCGCACGAGGCCGGCACCGAGCGCGTCTTCTACTCCTCCTCCGCCTGCGTGTACGCCGCCGGCAAACAGGCCGACCCGGACGTCACCGCGCTGAAGGAGGCGGACGCCTACCCGGCGCAGCCCGAGGACGGCTACGGCTGGGAGAAGCTCTTCACCGAGCGCATGTGCCGGCACTTCGAGGAGGACTACGGCCTCACCTGCCGGGTGGCGCGCTACCACAACGTCTACGGCCCGGCCGGCACCTGGACCGGCGGCCGGGAGAAGGCGCCGGCCGCGGTGTGCCGCAAGATCGCCGAGGCGGTCGTCTCCGGCGACCACCGCATCGACATCTGGGGCGACGGCCTCCAGACACGGTCCTTCATGTACATCGACGACTGTCTGCACGGCACCCAGATCATCATGAAGGGGTCGAGCAGCACCCCGGTCAACCTCGGCTCCTCCGAGCTGGTCACCATCAACCAACTGGTCGACGCGGTCGAGGAGATCGCGGGCATCCGCTGCGAGCGCACCTACCACCTGGACGCCCCGCAGGGCGTGCGCGGCCGCAACTCCGACAACACGCTGATCCGCGAACTGCACGGCTGGGAGCCGTCGATCCCGCTCGCCGTCGGCCTGGAGAAGACCTACGCCTGGGTCTACGACCAGGTGAAGCTGGCCGGCCGCTGATCCGCGTCCGCGTCCGCGCCGCCCGCGTCCGGCAGGAGAGCAGCCGATGAAGATCCTCGTCCACGACTACAGCGGCCACCCGTTCCAGGCCCAGCTCAGCCGCGAACTGGCCCGCCGCGGCCACGACGTCGCGCACTCCACCTGCGTGGCGTACGTCTCCGGCAAGGGCAACCTGGCCGCGGACGCCTCCGACGGCCTGCGGTTCGTCACCATCGGCGACCGCACCGCGCTGCGCAAGGACGCCTACGTCCACCGCCTCTTCCAGGAGACAGGCCTGGGCCTCGAACTGGCCCGGCAGCTACGGCGCGAGCGGCCCGACGTGGCCCTGCTCGGCAATCTGCCCGTCCCCACGCTGGTGGTGGCGGCGCTGGCGGCCGGGGCGCTGCGGATCCCCTGGGCGCTGTGGCACCAGGACGTCACCGCCATCGCGCTGCGGACCTTCGCCGCCGCCGGGGTCTCCAGGCTGATGGGCGTCGCCGCCCGGCTGTTCGCGCGGGGCGAGCGGTGGGCGGCACGGCGGGCGGCGGCGATCGTGGTGATCGCCGACTCCTTCACACGGGTGCACCGGGAGTGGGGTACGGCGGACAAGGTCACCGTCATCCCCAACTGGGCGCCGCTGGACGAGATCCGGCCGGTGGCCCGCGCCAACGCCTGGTCGGCGGAGCACGGCCTCGACGGCGTCCGGACCGTGCTGTACTCGGGCACCCTCGGCCTCAAGCACCACCCCGTCCTGCTCGTCCGGCTCGCCGAGCGGCTGCGGGAGCGGGGCGAGCGGGTCCGGCTGGTGGTGGTCAACGACGGCCCGGCCGTACCGGTCCTGCGGGAGGCCGCCGCCGCCCGCGGTGTCGAGCTGACCCTGCTGCCGTTCCAGCCGTACGAGCGGCTTCCGGAGGTGCTCGGTTCGGGCGACGTCCTGGTCGTACTGCTGGCGGCGGACGCCGGGGAGTTCTCGGTGCCGTCCAAGACGCTGTCCTATCTGTGCGCCGGGCGCCCGGTGCTGGGCCTGATGCCCGCGGACAATCTGGCGGCGAAGCTGCTGCGCGAGGCCGGTTCGGCCGTACTGCCGCCCCAGGAGTCCTCGCTGGACGCCGCCGCGGACTGGGTGCGCGAGGTGCTGTCCGACCCGGTGCGCGCCGAGGCCCTGGGCAAGGAGAGCCGCGCACTGGCCGAACGGGAATTCGCTCTGGAGAACTGCGCCTCACGATTCGAGGAGATTCTGAGCGCCATCAGCGGCTCCCATATTGTGCAGTAATAGCAATTTCTGGCAAACAAAACACCCTTTGGAATACGGTCGAAATTCCTGACCCGCAGGTGAACTGCGGATATAAATCCCTTGGCGACCGTTTTGTTCCTTTTTGCGGGTTCTCTCGGGGGTGCAGGTGCCAGGCAGTCACCAGCGTTGCGTGGCGGCCGTGTGCTGCTGGGCCGCTCTCCTGATCGGTCTGCTGCCGACCCTGATCCTGCTCACCCCCGACCTGCGCATCGGCCCGGCACTCGCCGTGCAGTGCGTCGTCGTCGCGCACACCGGAGGAGCCCTCACCCGGGTCCTCACCGCGACCTCCGTCCGTCTCGTCGCCTTCGGGTTCTGGCTCTTCGCCTATGTGTGGCTCGGCCTGGCCCCGCTCGCCATGCTCGCCACCGACACCTATCCGCTCGACCACCGGACCGGCGCCACCACCGCCTTCGCCGCCGCCGCCCTCACCGAACTCGGCCTCCTCGCCTACAGCGCGGGCGCGGCACTCGCCGCCCGGCGCGCGGTCGACGGCCCGGCCCTCCTCGAACCCCTGCTCTCCCGACGGCTCACGCCGCTGCCCGTCCTGCTGCTGTGCGGACTGGCCCTGGTGCTCGCCGTCCTGGTGATCCCCCGGCAGGGCGGCCTGGAGGCGTTCTTCACCAGCAGGGAGGCCATCCGGCAGACCGGCGCCGACGGGGACTCGGAGCGGGCGTTGCGGGTGTGGGCCGTGGCTGTGCCCGCCTTCTGGGGCCTGGTGGCCCTGCTGCACCTGCCCCGGCGGCCCGGCGGGGACCGGCTGCTGAAGGGAGCGCGCCTGCTGCTGCTCCCGGCCCTCCTCGTCCTCAACGTGATCGTCAACAACCCGGTCAGCAGGCCCCGCTTCTGGGCCGGGACCGTCCTGCTGGTCCTGCTCTTCGCCTGGCGCCGGTTCGGCAGCCCCCGCGCCTTCCGCGCCGCCGCCGCCACCCTCACGATCGGCGTGCTGTTCGTCTTCCCGTACAGCGACTACTTCCGCTACGACGAGCGGGAAGCCGTCCAGCTGCTGACCCTGACCGAACAGTTCAGCACCACCATGGACTACGACGCCTTCCAGCAGATGCAGACCGGCATCGACTACGTGAGGGACAACGGCTTCTCGCCGTCGGCGGCGCTCGGTCCCGCGCTGTTCATGGTGCCCCGCACCCTGTGGCCGGAGAAGCCGCAGACCACGGGCATCGAACTCGCCCAGTACGCGGGCTACGACTTCCACAACCTCTCCGCACCCCTGTGGATCGAGACCTACCTCTGGGGCGGCGCCCCCTGCGTCGCCGCCGTCTTCTGCCTGCTCGGCCTCACCGGACGCCGTATGGACGACCTGCGGGCACGACTGGGGGACCAGCCGGGCACGCTGGCGGTCCTCCTGGTCCCCGCGCTCGCCTTCTACCAGCTGATCCTGCTGCGCGGCAGCCTCATGGCGATCGTCGGACCCCTGCTGCTGCTCCTGGCGGTCCCGCTCCTCATCACCACTCGCGCCGTCGCCCGGTCGGCCCCCTTCCGGCTCCCGGCGCGGCCGCCCGCGAGGGCGGGCGACGCTCCCATCCCCGGACACAGGAGGCAATCGTGACCAGCCCCGCCACCTTCGACGACCGGTACGACGAACCCGACCAGCTCCGCGACCAGCTGCGCCGGCTGCTGCGGTACCGCCTGACCATCGCGGCGGGCGTCGTCCTCGGGCTGCTCGGCGGACTGCTGCTGGTGCTGCTGCGCGCGGGCAGCTACAGCTCCACCAGCGAGGTGCTCGTCCGCTCCCGGACGGACCCGTTCAGCACGTTCGGCGTGGCCGCCGACAACCAGCTGAGCATGGGCACCGAGCGGCAGATCGCGCTCAGCGCCACCGTCGCCGACCGCGCGGCACGGGCGCTGCGCCAGCCGTCCCGCGCCGACGCGCTGCTGGAGGACCTGCGGGTCACCAACCCGCCGGACACCCAGGTGCTCCGTTTCGAGTACACGGCGGGCACGCCGCAGCGGGCCGCCCGGGTGACCAACGCGTTCGCCGACGCCTACCTCGCCGACCGCCAGAACCGCACCAAGACCATGATCGAGCGGATGACGGGCGGCCTCGAGCGGCAGATCGCCGCACTGGACAAGCAGGCCGACGCCAAGTCCGACGAGTCCGCCTCGGCCGCGGGCCTGAGGGACCAGATCGGCCTGCTGCAACGGCGCGCCTCGGACATCAGGTCCTACGACACCTCAGGCGGGGACGTGGTGCGCCGGGCCGAGCCGCCCACGGGACCCTCCGGACCCGGCCCCGCGTGGCTCGTCGCCCTGGGCCTGCTCAGCGGCCTCCTCCTCGGCCTCTTCGCCGCCTGGCTGCGCTCCGCCCTGGAACCGCGGGCGCGCTCGGTCGGCGAGGTGCAGGACGCGCTGGGCGCCCCGGTGCTGGGCATCCTGCCGGGCCCGGACGCCGGCCCGGACCTGCTCCAGGTCGGCCGCTCCGGCGGCAGCCGCGCGGAGGCCTATCGGGCCCTGGCCTTCCGGCTCCGCGCCGGAGCGGGCCGAGGCACGGCGGAGGCCGGGGAGGGCCGCGGCCGGGAGCGCGGCGGTGCTGATCGTGCCGTACAGGGTCGTGCCGTACAGGGTCGTGCCGCTGAAGGCCGGGGCCTGGCCGGCACGCTCCTCGTCGTGGCACCCAAGCAGGACCCGCACGCCGAGGCCGCCGCGGTGAACCTCGCCGCCGCCTTCGCGGAGGCCGGCGACGAGGTGCTGCTGGTCGACGCCGGCGCGGGCCTCCCCGGCCTGCCGGCCCGGCTCCCGCTGGCGGCCGACGCCCCCGAGGGCACGGTCGTCGTCGACGCCGGCACGGCCGGGCGGTTCACGCTCCTGCCCGGCAGCCGCGGCACCGACGGCGACGGCGGCCCGGCTTCCCCGGCGGTGACGCGGGCCCTGGCCGCCGCCGGCCCCGAGGTGTCCGCGCTCGTGCTCACCCGGCCGCTGCTCGAACACGCCGACGGGCTCGCGGTGGCCCAGCGCGTGGACGGCGTCCTCGTGGTGGGCGGCCTGGACCGCTCCCGCCGTGACGACCTCAAGCGGGTCCGCGAGCTGATCGACTGCGCGGGCGGGCACATCGTCGGCGCGGTCCTCGACGACGGCGGACGACGCGGCCCGTTCCGGCGCGACGGCGGCGGCGGACTGTCCCGCCGGCTCGGCAAGGACACGTCCGCCGCGCCGGCCACGCCGGGCGACGACCTGGTCGAGGAACTGCCCGCGCCCGTGCAGGACGACACCCTCAGCGTCTCCCGATGAGCGCCTCCGGAATGGCCGTACCCGCCACCGGCGGGCCGGCCGCCCGGTGCGGGATCGCCGCCACCGCGCGCGGCGGCTGGTGGGGCTTTCTGGGCGCGACGGTCAACGCCGTCCTCGGCTACGTCCTGGTCACCCTGATCACCCGCGCGCTCGGGGCGTACGGGGCCGGCGCGGTGTTCACCGGCGTCGCCGTCTTCACCATCCTCTGCAACACCTGCAAGATCGGCGCCGACACCGGGCTGGTGCGCTTCGTCTCCCGCGACCTCGCCACCAGCGGCGGCCGCCAGATCGGCGCGCTGCTGCGCAGCGCACTGCTGCCAGGGGCGGTGGTGAGCACCGCGGCCGCCGCCGTGCTGTTCCTGTCGCCCTGGACGGCCACCAGACTGCTGCCGAACCTCGACCCGGCCGACGCGGTGACCCTGGTCCGGCTGTTCGCCCTGGTCCTCCCACTGGCCACGGTCACCCTGATCCTGCTGGGCGCCACCCAGGGATACGGCACCGTCGTCCCGTTCGTCGGCGTCGAGCAGATCGGCAAGCCCGTGCTGCGGGTGCTGATCGCCGTCCCGGTCGCGCTGCTCGCGCCGGGCGTGCTGAGCCTGGCCGCCGCCTGGCTCGTTCCCTCCCTGGCCGGCGTCGTCATCGCCTGGTTCGCGCTGCGCAGATGCCGTCGTACGACACCCGGCCGCCCTGTGTCCCCGCGCCGTACGGAGCCGGAGCGCGCCCTCGAACCCCAACCGCCCGTCACCCGGCGCGGGTTCTGGGCCTTCTCGGCGCCCCGGGCGATCTCGTCCGTCTTCGACATCAGCTCGGTGTGGGTGGGCGTCGTCCTCCTGTCGAGCCTGGGCACGAGCGAGGAGGCGGGCATCTACACCGCCGTCGGCCGGGTCATCGTCGCGGCGACGCTCCTCCAGCTCGCCATCCGGCTGGCCGTGGCCCCGGAGATCAGCCGCCTGCTCGCCGTCGGTGACCTGGCACAGGCCGCCCAGCTGCACCGCGTCTCGACGCGCTGGATCGTGCTGTTCTCCTGGCCGCTGCTCGCCCTGCTCACCAGCTTCCCGGGCACCGTACTGTCGCTGTTCGGGCCGGAGTTCGAGCAGGGCGCGGACGCGCTGGTCGTGCTCTGCGTCGCCTCGGCGGTCAACGTCGGTGTGGGCAACGCCCAGACGGTGCTGCTGATGGCCGGCAAGAGCTCCTGGCACCTCGCGGTCACCGGCGCCGCGTTCACGGTGCAGCTGACGGTGGGCGTGCTGGCCGTGCCGCGGCTGGGCGTCCTCGGGGCGGCCCTGTCCTGGGGCGCGGCGGTCGTCGTCGAGAACCTGGTGTCGGCCGTGCTGGTGCGGCGCCATCCCGGCTTCGCGGTCGTCGACGACGGCTACGTGCTGGCGACCGTCACCGGGCTGTGCCTCACGGTGCCGCTGCTGCTTCCCGCCAGGCTGCTGGCAGGTGACACGACTGTCGGACTTGCCGTCGCAATCACCTTGGGATTGTGCGTATTCGGTATAGGTTTGTGGCGATTTCGTACCCCGCTGGGAGTCCGCGAACTCGTCGGTGTGCTGCGTGAACGCGCCACCTGAGGCCGCTCGGAAAAAGAGCCGCAGCGCCTTCTTCGCTTCCTCTCCTCCTCCCCATACCTCCAGCCACCCGGGATGTTCCATGCGCCTGCGAAAAACGACGACGAGGGGCGCCACCACGGCCGCCGCTGTGGCCCTCCTGGCGGCCGCCTCGCTCATCACCGCCTCGGCCTCGGCGGCCGACGGCGACGAGGAGACCCTGACCGCCGACCCGTTGGCGACCTGGCAGACCGACGGCATCGTCTGGTCCGTCGAGTACACCCGCGGCGTCGTCTACGTCGGCGGCACCTTCGACAGCGTCCGCCCGCCCGGCGCGAAGCCCGGCGAACAGGACGTCGCACGCCGGAACTTCGCCGCGTTCGACGCCGTCACCGGCGAACTGCTGCCGTGCGCACCGACGTTCACCGGCAGCGGCGACACCGTCCGCGCGCTGAAGGCGTCCCGCGACGGCAAGGTGCTCTTCGTCGGCGGGTCGTTCAACAAGGCCGGTGACACGCCGGTGGCCAGCGCGGTCGCGCTCGACACGGCCGACTGCTCGCTGCGCAGGGACTTCCGGCCCGCCATGTCCTCGTTCGTCCGGGCCATCGAGACCACGGACTCGGCCGTCTACCTGGGCGGCGACTTCCTGTTCGCATCCGGACAGCGCCGCACCCACATCGCCTCGTTCACCCCCGCCGGGAAGCTGCTGCCGTTCACGGCGGACCTCGACGGACCGGTACGGGCGATCATGGCCGCACCCGACCACGGCAAGCTCCTCGTCGGCGGCGACTTCCACCAGGCGAACGGCGCGGAACAGCAGGCGCTGGTCGGACTCGACCCCAGGACCGGCGCCACGGTCGCCTCCTTCCCGAGCTGGCTGCCCAAGCGGTCGTCGGTGAAGGGGCTGACCCGCGACGCCACCAACTTCTACGTGGCGGCCGAAGGCCGGGGCACCGGCATCTTCGACGGCCGTCTCGCCGGACGCCTCGCCGACGACGAGATGGTGTGGAAGGACACCTGCCTGGGCGCCACCCAGACCGTGGCCGTGCACGACGGCGTCCTCTACAGCGGCTCCCACGCCCACAACTGCAGCGAGACACCCGGCGGCTTCCCCGAGCACGACAACCGCCAGCACTTCCTCGCCCAGTCCGTCCGCGACCGCCGCATCCTGCACTGGTTCCCCGACACCGACGGCGGGATCGGCGAGCAGAACGGCCCGCGCACCCTGGTGGTGGCCGACGGCATCCTGTGGGCCGGCGGCGAGTTCACCAAGGTCAACAACCGGCCGCAGCAGGGCCTGACCCGCTTCGCGGCCGGCCCCGACACCGGCGCCCCCGAGGCCCCGCCGCAGCTCAAGGCCACCGAGTCGGCCCCCGGCCGGATCACGCTCACCTGGCGTGCGGCCTGGGACCGGGACGACGCGGAACTCACCTACCTGATCTACCGGGACGGCCGCCTGGTGGCCGAGCCGACCCGGCGCTCCACCTCGTGGGACCGCCCCGAGATGACCTTCACGGACACCGTCGCCCCCGGCTCGCGCCACCGCTACGCGATCGCCGTCACCGACGGGGACAACTCCTCGCCCAGGTCGAAGGAGCTCGACGTGACCGCGGGAGCCACGGCGACCACGACGAGCACGGAGGCCACGGCCGCGGACGAGCGGCCGAAGGAAGAGCATTGATGGGACAACACCGACGTCTCGGCTATGCGCCCGGGGTCTTCGACCTCTTCCATGTGGGCCACCTCAACATCCTGCACCGCGCCCGGCAGCACTGCGACCGGCTCGTCGCCGGGGTCTGCTCCGACGACCTGGTGGTGCGGCTGAAGGGCCGGCCGCCCGTCGTACCGCTCTCCGAACGCCTGGAGATCGTCCGCAGCGTGCGCTACGTCGACGACACCTACGTCGCGACCGTGGACGACAAGATCGCCATCTGGCAGGACGTCCGCTTCGACGTCATCTTCAAGGGCGACGACTGGCTCGGCACCGAGGTGTGGAACAAGCTGGAAGCGGAGTTCTCCAAGGTAGGAGTCGAGGTCGTCTACTTCCCCTACACCGCCCACACCTCCAGCACCCTGCTCCGCCACGCGCTCGACCTGCTCGCCGCGCAGGCCGAGCCGGCACTGGAGTAGCGGATGGGCCTCGGTGAGCCTCAGTGAGCGGACGAGGACTCCTCGTCCGCGAAGCTGTACTCGTGCCGGACACAGCCGCCGTCCGCCCGCAGCACCGGCTTCCCGGTGTACCAGTCCGGTGCGAGCGTCAGCTCGACGCCGTCGTCGTCGGTGGCGGTGACCCCGGGCAGGTCCACATCCGGCTGGGGCTCGACGCGCTCGACGTCGTAGCCCCGCTCGCTCCAGAGGCGGTGCAGGTTCTCCACCGCCGCGAGATAGGCGTCCCGGTCCGCGAACTCCAGGGCCCACTCGTACGTCGGCTCATCCCGGGTGACGCCCGTCTCGTCGAAGCCGAAGTCGTCCACGCAGGAGCCGTTGGCCTCCTCCAGGAAGCCGCCGCCCGTCTCGACCGGCACCGGCTCCAGATCACCCAGCGCCCGCTCGCCCGCCGCCTCCGTCCCGGCCACCCGCTCCCGGTACTCCGCGGCCGACAGCACCGGACCGACCGCGACCGACTGGCAGGCGGACGCGCCCAGACCGAGCAGGGCGACGAGGACGACACCGAGCACCGCGGGGAGAACGGCGCGCGGCACTGCGGGGTGGGGACGACGAGTCATCGGAGTGCGCATACGACGATCGAAGCCGCCGGGCACGCGGACGGGCAGGGCTCGGATACCCGGCCGGTCTGAGTAGCCGAACTCATTTCTCCCTGAAACCGCTTGTGCAACCGGTTGCCACCGCCTAGGAATGATCAGCGCACTGCCCATTCCCTGCCAGAGAGCGAGCCCGTGAGTACCGTCCCGCCTTCCGAGCAGCCCGGCGAGGATCAGCCCTCGATATCCGACGAGCAGCTGGAGGCGTTCCTCCGCGAGGCCGCGGAGGGCGGCGGGGCCGGAGCGCCGAAGGAACCGTCGGCGCGGGCGCGGATGGTGGCCCGACGGCTGCGGGAGGACGACGAGGCGGCGCGGGCCGGACGTACGGGCCGGTGGGGCCGCAAGCCGGCCGGACCGCCGCAGCCCGCGGAGCCGCCGGGATGGCGTACGGGCCCGACGTGGGAGGAGACCCACGGCCGCGCCCGCCGCAGACGCAGGCTCGGAGCGGTCGTCGGCGTACTGCTGACCGTGGCCCTCGCGGTGGTCGCGATCCGCCCCTCACTGCTGCTGGACCACCTGCCCGGCGGTGACGAGGGCCCCTCGTCCGCGGCATCCCCCGTCGCCCCCGCCTCCGGCGGCGGACCCACCCTGGACGCCCCGTTCCGCGGCTCACCGGCCCGCTCGTGGGCCGAAGGCGCGGACGCCATCGAACTGCCCGCCGCGAAGGCGGTCGGCGACATGAGCAAGGACCAGGTGGAGCAGGCCCTCCGCCGGACCAAGGACTTCCTGGTCGCCGCGAACCTGGACCCGGCCGTACGCCGCGGCGGACAGCCCGCCGAGGCGCTGTCGCTCCTCGACCCCAAGCAGCCGGACATGCTGGCGGACGCCCGCCGCTCCCTGCGCTCCCCGGACCGCGACCACGACCCGGTGAACCTCTTCTCCCGCTTCGACCCGGACGAGGTGCGCCCCGTGGGCGACGTCGTCAAGGTGCGCGGCCGCATGACCTACGAGGCCGGCAAGCGGGGCCAGGTGCGGGTGCGCGCCGACTACACCTTCGTCTACCCGATGACGAGCGCCGACTCCGGCGCCGACCGCATCTCGCGCACCATCGTCCGCCGCGAACTGACCATGCTCCTGTCCGACCCGTCCCGCTGGACGATCACACCCGGAAAGCTCCAGGTGGAGCGCTACGACTCGGCGTTCTTCAACGTCGCCTGCGAGAACGACGGCGGCTGGCTCCACCCGTCCTTCCCCACGGCCGCCCCCACCGCCACCCCACCCACCGGCGAGGCCCACGACCCCTACGACCTGGAGACTCCGCTGGGCGAGGTCTTCGAGGGCGGGGACTGCGGGACGGTGACGCGAAGCTGATGGAAAGAGGCCGGATGACCGGCTTATGCCTCTCTGCGGTGATCGCGATACGGTGCGGAACGCCGTATCGGAAGTAGCCCCCGCGAATTTGCTCGACGCGGGCGCAGCGGAGACCAGGCACACAGGGAGGCGCCGGGTGACGACGGGGACGAGACTGAACCAGCTTCCGGCCGACCAGGGCGGGGGCGGCGGCGCTCCCGCGGGCGGAGGCAAGAACCTGGTGTCGACGCCAGCCGAGAAGAAGGCCGCGGCGAAGGCCCTTCAGGACCACATCGAGCCGGACACGGGGAAAGCCGGACGGCACGCCGACGAGGACACCGCGAGCGCGGTCAAGGCGTTCCGCGCCAAGGACGGAGACGGCTGGGACACGTCGACGGCTCTGAAGAAGGCTCATGAGACCTGGCACGACCAGGTGAAGAACCTCATGGACCGACTCGGCGCGGAGAAGGACCAACTGCGGCAGGCCGACACCACTCTCACCGGCACCGACCTCGCGGTTCGAGGTGGCGTCACCCGGCTCTCGGTCTTCGACACGTACTCGCGGGGGCGGAGCTAGACATGCCGACCTACCACGAGATCATGACCACCGATCTCTCCGCGCTGACGACCGCCGCGAAGAGCTGGGACGGCATGGCGGAGGAGTTCGCCAAGCAGGAGAAGGCCTACCGCCGGGACGTCCACGGCATCTCCATGGGCAACGGCTGGATCGGCCTGAGCGCGGAGGCGGCCGACAACCGCTTCGACGTCACGCTCAAGCAGTTCCAGTACGCCCAGACCGAGGCCAAGGCCGTCGCCGGTCTGTTGCGCGACGCCCATACGCAGTTCACCGACCTGCGCGGCCGGCTGAAGACCGCGCGGCAGGAAGCCGTCGACGCGCGTATGAAGGTCTCCGACCAGGGCGTCGTCAGCCTGGACATCGAGCGGATGACGGAGCAGGAACGCAAGGCCGTCCATCACGACCCTGGTTACCTGGAGGCCGTCCGGTCCTGGCAGGAGCGCATCAACAAGGCGGTCCAGGACGTCACGGACGCGGACGACGGCGTACGGATCGCCCTCCAGGCAGTCGTGGTCGATTCCGGCGTCATCGCGGGCGGCAAGGGCTTCAACGGCGAAGCGCAGGGCGACATCGAGAAGTACGAGGGTCAGGCCGCCGAGGAAGCACTGGCGAAGCTCGGCAAGGGCGGCACTCTCACCGACAAGGAGATCGCCGAGCTGAGGCGGACCTTCCGCGACAACAGCGACGACCCCGCGTTCTCCCGGGCTCTCCTGGACGGTCTGGGCGCCACCGGCACGATCGAGTTGACGAACCAGCTGAACGACCTGATCCACGTACGCGGCGGCGACCGCGCCGGCGACTACGCGGTGATCGAGACGGGCCTCGCCGACGCCCTCGCCTCGGCGACCAGGGACACCAAGTCGCCCTGGTACGAGGACTGGCGCGAGGACATGCGCTCGGCCGGCGTCGAGCGCCACGGCACCGACGTCCAGGGCACGCGCCTCGACAAGGCCGTCGGCTACCAGTCGCTCGTCACCCTCATGCAGAAGGGCCACGGCTACGCGCCCGAGATGCTCGGCGACCTCACCGACGACATGATCGCGGCGGAGCGGAGGGACCCCTACATCTGGCAGCTCAAGGGCGAGTACAGCGGCAAGCGGGACGGCTGGTTCGCCAACGACCCGGTCGACGGAATGCTCGGCATCATGAGCCACGACCCGGACGCCGCGGCGCGCTACCTCGGCTCCGACGAGAAGCTGAAGTACCTCATCGAGGACCGCGACTGGAACGTCACCCTCCACGAACGCGAGGGCCCGAAGGTCAGCACCTACTCGCATGGCGAGGACGGCGACACCCGCGCCGGCCTCGGAGCGGCTCTCCAAGCCGCGGCGACCGGCATCGACCCGTCGGACGGGAACGCCCGCTACGTCGAGCACAGCAAACAGAACGACGCGGTGTTCAAGTCCGTCCTCACGTACACGGCGGACAGCGGCGACGACCTCCCCGCCTCGCTGCGGCAGCCGATGGCCAACATCCTCGTCAACCACGGCGACACGGTCCATAAGGCCATGAGTGAGGTCGACATGGCCGGATCGGCGCTCAACCAGACCGACCTCTTCGAAGTCACCAAGCAGGTCTCGAAGGACCAGGACGCTTACAGCACGCTGAACGGCGGGCTGAACCAGGCGATGGTGGCCGATATCCATGACAACGGCCAGTCCGGATCGAAGGAGTCACTGACGCGGGCCGGTCGCACGGTCGGTTTCCTGGAGGAGGCGCGTATCCAGGCGCAGGGGGACCCTGAAACCGCGGAGTTCGCGGCGAAGCCGCTGATCGACGAGGCCATCAGTTACATCCCGATGGTCGCGGACAAGGTGCAGCAAGGCGTCGACTACGTCACCGAGAAGTGGCTGGAGGACGAGCAGAAGAGGCTCGACGATCAGGCCACCGAAGACAACGTCGCTCACTTCGAGAAGAGGAACGGGCAGCTCACTGCCCTGGCTCGGGAATGGGCACTGGTGCACGACGGTAGTGAGGGTGCTGGTTACCTGCCGGCTGACGAGATCGAACGTGCAGCGCAGAGCGGGATCTATCACGCGCAGGGTGTCTCCGGCATTGCGGGGGCGTCATGAGTCGCCCTGCGCGCATCGCCGTCCCCGGCGTCGTGGCGCTGGTTCTCGTCGTCCTCGCTGGAGTGTGGCTCGCTGGGCGGGGTGATGAGCGCACGCTGCCCGACTCCTTGTGCGGTACGCGGGTCGGTGCCGAGTTTCTGGAGCCGCTGCTTCCAGCCGACGGAGACGTCTCCCAGGACGACGGCGTGGACCGGAACGACCCCAAGCCGTCGTCCTGGTGTCTGGTGACCGCGGGAGGAGAATCCGCCCTCCGGCTGAGATTCGCCTGGCACTCGGACCGGATCGATCCACTGCGGATCGCCGAGTCGCACTCTTCCGTCTCCTTCCTTGAGGTGCCCGAGCGAGTGAAGGTCCCCAAGAGCCGGGCGGTGATCGGCAACAACGGAGCCATTGCCACCGCCCCCTGCACCACGGCCGAGGGGTCGTACTTCACTCTCTCGGTGCTTCTCGACGGCGTTGATCAGACAAGGGTCACTTACCGGCCGAGCCTCGAAAAGTTCTTGCGCTCCTACTTCCCGGCGACCCTCGACACCCTGGACTGTGACTGAGCGCACACCTCCGCCCATACGGTCTTGCGCGGAGCCGGGCCCAGGGTCACGCCCCAGCGGTCGGCGTACGCCTCCACGAGGAGCAGACCCCGCCCGCCCTCGCCCTCGGAGCCGGCTGCCCCGGCGTGCGGCAGCCGGTCACCGCGCGTGTCCGTGACCTCGATCCTCAGCGTGCCGCCGACGACGTACAGCAACAGCCGGAAGTCTCGTCCGGCCACGCGCCCGTGCGTGACGGCGTTGGCCGCGAGCTCCGCGACGATCTGATCCGCCGGGTGCGCCGGCAGGCCCCACGAGCGGAGTTGCTCGGCCGCCAGCAGGCGGGCCAGGCGGGCTCCGCGCGGTGTGGACGACAGTTGCAGGCCGAGGTTGCGGACAGCGATTTCCTGATTCACGTCACTCAGCGTGGCGGCCTGCGCTTACCGTGATAAGTGATCGAGCTGATACGTAGGGTCACTGTCCAGTGCTCGTCCGGCCGTGTCCGGGTCTGTCGGGGCGGTGGGACGGAGGGGCACGGCATGGTGGCGGTCGACAGTGACGCGGGTCGGCTCACGACCGAGGCGGACGAGCCGGGGTGGGAGGTCGACCCGGACGACGAGTGGGGCCTCGCGGTCGTCGCCACCGTCGGACGGCAGCTGAAGCTGCGGCGCGAGTCCGTGGGCATGCGCGCCGCCGACTTCGCGACAGCGGTCGGGTACGGCGAGGACATGGTCTACAAGATCGAGGCGGGGAAGCGGATCCCCCGCCCCGAGTTCCTGGACAGGGCGGACGAGGTGCTGAGCGCGCGGGGGCTTCTGGCCGCGATGAAGGAGGACGTGAGGAAGGTCCGGTACCCGAAGAAGGTGCGGGACCTCGCGGAGATGGAGGCGAGGGCGGTCGAGATCGGCGTGTACGAGACCAGCAACATCGCCGGTCTGCTCCAGACGCCTGAGCACGCCCGTGCGCTGCTGCGGTCATGGCAGCCCGCCTACTCGCCGGAGGATCTGGAGCGACGGGTCGCGGCCCGTATCGCCAGGCGGGCGGTGTATGAGCGATCGCCCGCACCGGCGCTGAGCTTCGTCCTGGAAGAGGCGACGCTCCGACGGAAGGTCGGGGGCACAATGGTTCGACGGTCGCAGCTCGAACACCTGCTGGAGGTGGGCCAGTTGAGCAACGTCTCCCTCCAGGTGATGCCGATGGACAGCGCGGCGCACCCCGGCATGAGCGGCAGGATCGAGCTGCTGAAGTTCGAGGACGGAACCGCCGTCGGGCGCTCGGACGGCGCGTTCAACGGGCGACCCGTCACTGATCTGCGTCAGCTGCGCATCCTTGAGCTGCGATATGGCACCATCCGGGCTCAGGCTCTGCCGCCTGGGGAGTCGCTGGCCCTTGTCGAGCACGTGCTGGGAGAAACATGATCCGCAAGCCTGAACCGGCGTGGTTCAAGAGCAGTCACAGCAGCGGCCCCGACGGCGACAGCTGTGTCGAGATCGCCATAGCCCCCGACGCCGTCCACGTCCGCGACTCCAAGCACCCCGCCGGCCCCCGCCTCGCCCTCACTCCCGCCGCCTGGGCCGGGTTCGTCTCGTACGCCGGTCAGTCCCGGTAGGCAGAAGCCGACGGTGGCTTCACGAGGTGGCCCGCAGGACGTCCTCCCGGCGACCGACCGAGCGGGCGTCGGCGCCGAAGTACGTAGTCGTGCGCAGCCACCAGGGGGAGCGGGTGAGCGCGCTGTCGCCGAAGTCGGCGTCGTAGTCGGCGCGTGCCGTGACGGTCAGCAGGCCGGGTGCTTCGGACGAGACGGCGCCGGCGCACTCCGAGCGGACGGTGACGGCGTGACGTCCCGCTCGCCCGAGTCGTAGGAGAAGGGCTTCCTGGGCGATGGTCCGGTCCGTCGTGGCCCGGACCGTGTCGTGGCGCAGGTCCATCACGTCCGGGCCGGTGACCAGGCCCGCGCAGGCCTTCCGCTCTCGCGCTTGCTCGCCGCGCCCGTCGTCGTAGGTCAGCCAGAAGGCTCACCGGCCGGGACGGCCGCGCCGCACCCACGACCCGGTCATCATGCTCATGCCCGTCAGACTGCCAGGTGTTTGACCTTCGTCACCCTCGGGGTATTCTCTCCGGCTCGATTGGCGCCCGGCCTGCCCCATATGGCAGACTGTCCGAGTTGCTCGGTCGAGTGTTGATGCTGCGCGCCTCCCGCCGGGAGGACCGGAAGCGAGTCCCACAGTACTCGTCGCCCCTGATCAGGGGCGGACGTACGGGAATCTTCCGGGAAGTGTCAGTGCGGCACCGGCCAGGCACCCGGTGGGTCTTTCGCCTCCGGCTTGCGGTTCCGGTAGGGCCGTGTGTGCATTCCCCGCAGGGATGTTCGAACAAGGGACATCTGTGTCAGCGGGAGCGCGACACGCCCGACCGCGTGGGTCGGAGAAAGTGAAGACAACTCCGGGTTCCGGAGCGTTAGAGAGACAGGACTACTGAGTAGCCATGGCGGGACAGAAGATCCGCATCCGGCTCAAGGCCTACGACCACGAGGTCATCGACAGCTCGGCGAAGAAGATCGTCGAGACGGTGACCCGCACTGGTGCGTCGGTCGCGGGCCCGGTGCCGCTGCCCACTGAGAAGAACGTGTACTGCGTCATCAAGTCGCCGCACAAGTACAAGGACTCGCGCGAGCACTTCGAGATGCGCACGCACAAGCGCCTGATCGACATCCTCGACCCGACCCCCAAGACCGTTGACTCTCTGATGCGACTCGACCTCCCGGCCGGTGTCGACATCGAGATCAAGCTCTGAGGCCGGTGATCTGACAGATGGCTAAGCAGATCAAGGGCATCCTGGGCGAGAAGCTCGGCATGACGCAGGTGTGGGACGAGAACAACCGTGTTGTTCCGGTCACCGTCGTCAAGGCCGGCCCCAACGTCGTCACCCAGGTCCGCACGAACGACGTCGACGGCTACGAGTCGGTCCAGATCGCCTTTGGCGAGATCGACCCTCGCAAGGTGAACAAGCCCCTCAAGGGCCACTTCGCCAAGGCCGACGTCACCCCTCGTCGTCACCTCGTCGAGATCCGCACCGCCGACGCCTCCGAGTACACGCTCGGCCAGGAAGTCACGGCCGCGGTCTTCGAGGCCGGCGTGAAGGTCGACGTCACCGGCAAGAGCAAGGGCAAGGGCTTCGCCGGTGTCATGAAGCGCCACAACTTCCGTGGCCTCGGCGCCGGACACGGCACCCAGCGCAAGCACCGCTCGCCCGGTTCCATCGGTGGCTGCGCCACCCCGGGCCGCGTGTTCAAGGGCCTCCGCATGGCGGGTCGTATGGGCAACGAGCGGGTCACCACCCAGAACCTGACCGTCCACGCCGTTGACGCGGAGAAGGGTCTGCTGCTCATCAAGGGCGCGGTTCCCGGTCCGAACGGCGGCCTCGTCCTGGTCCGCACCGCGGCCAAGGGGGCCTGAGGTAACCGATGAGCACTGTTGACATCCTTTCGCCGGCGGGCGACAAGGCCGGTTCCGTCGAGCTCCCCGCGGAGATCTTCGGCGTTGAGAAGGTCAGCATCCCGCTGATCCACCAGGTCGTCGTCGCGCAGCTGGCTGCCGCCCGTCAGGGCACGCACAAGACCAAGACCCGTGGCGAGGTCCGCGGCGGTGGCAAGAAGCCTTACCGCCAGAAGGGCACCGGTCGCGCCCGTCAGGGTTCGACCCGCGCGCCGCAGTTCGCCGGTGGTGGCGTCGTGCACGGTCCCGTGCCGCGCGACTACTCGCAGCGCACCCCGAAGAAGATGAAGGCTGCCGCTCTGCGTCACGCCCTCACCGACCGGGCGCGCCACGACCGCATCCACGTCGTCACCGGCGTGATCGAGGGCGACACCCCGTCCACGAAGGCCGCCCGGAGCCTGTTCGGCAAGATCAGCGAGCGCAAGAACCTGCTCCTGGTCGTCGACCGCGCCGACGAGGCCGCGTGGCTGTCCGCCCGCAACCTGCCCCAGGTCCACATCCTGGAGCCGGGCCAGCTGAACACGTACGACGTTCTCGTCTCCGACGACGTGGTCTTCACCAAGGCCGCCTTCGAGTCCTTCGTGTCCGGCCCGAAGGCCAATGACACCGAAGGGAGCGAGGCCTGATGGCTATCCGTCACCCCGCCATTGCCTCCAAGGCCGCCAAGGCCGCCAAGGCCGCGCGCGTCGCCAAGGCGCGTCGCCACGAGGCCGAGGGCAAGAACACCGTCGTCACCCCGGCGAGCAAGGCGTACACGGACCCCCGTGACATCCTGCTCAAGCCGGTCGTGTCCGAGAAGAGCTACGCGCTCCTCGACGAGGGCAAGTACACGTTCATCGTCGACCCGAGCGCCAACAAGACCCAGATCAAGCAGGCCGTCCAGGCGGTCTTCTCGGTCAAGGTCACCGGGGTCAACACGATCAACCGCCAGGGCAAGCGCAAGCGGACCCGTACCGGCTTCGGCCAGCGTGCGGCGACCAAGCGCGCGATCGTGACTCTTGCCGAGGGCGACCGTATCGACATCTTCGGCGGTCCGACCGCGTAAGCGGGTCGGATCGTCCGATATCGGACGAGGACTGAGAAATGGGAATCCGCAAGTACAAGCCGACTACGCCGGGCCGCCGTGGCTCCAGCGTCGCCGACTTCGTCGAGGTCACGCGGTCCACGCCGGAGAAGTCGCTGGTCCGTCCCCTGCACAGCAAGGGCGGCCGTAACAATTCCGGTCGTGTGACCGTCCGCCACCAGGGCGGTGGCCACAAGCGCGCCTACCGCGTGATCGACTTCCGTCGTCACGACAAGGACGGCGTGCCGGCGAAGGTCGCGCACATCGAGTACGACCCCAACCGCACCGCGCGCATCGCGCTGCTGCACTACGCCGACGGCGAGAAGCGCTACATCCTCGCCCCGCGCAACCTGCAGCAGGGTGACCGCGTCGAGAACGGTCCCGGGGCCGACATCAAGCCGGGCAACAACCTGGCCCTCCGCAACATCCCGGTCGGTACCACGATCCACGCGATCGAGCTCCGTCCCGGTGGCGGTGCCAAGTTCGCCCGCTCCGCCGGTGCCTCCGTGCAGCTGCTCGCGAAGGAGGGCGCCTACGCCCACCTCCGCATGCCGTCCGGAGAGATCCGCCTGGTCGACGTGCGCTGCCGCGCCACCGTCGGCGAGGTCGGCAACGCCGAGCAGAGCAACATCAACTGGGGTAAGGCCGGCCGTAAGCGCTGGCTGGGCGTTCGCCCGACCGTCCGTGGTGTGGTCATGAACCCGGTCGACCACCCGCACGGTGGTGGTGAGGGTCGTACCTCCGGTGGCCGCCACCCGGTCTCCCCGTGGGGCAAGAAGGAAGGCCGTACTCGTTCGCCCAAGAAGGCGTCGAACAAGTACATCGTCCGCCGCCGCAAGACGAACAAGAAGCGCTAAGGACGGGTTGAGATGCCTCGTAGCTTGAAGAAGGGGCCCTTCGTCGACGACCACCTGATCAAGAAGGTGGACGCCCAGAACGAAGCCGGCACCAAGAACGTCATCAAGACCTGGTCCCGTCGCTCGATGATCGTGCCGGCCATGCTCGGCCACACGCTCGCGGTGCACAACGGCAAGACCCACATCCCGGTGTTCGTCACCGAGTCGATGGTCGGCCACAAGCTCGGTGAGTTCTCGCCGACGCGTACCTTCCGGGGTCACGTCAAGGAAGACCGGAAGTCGAAGCGCCGCTAGTAGCGGATCGCATTCAGACACGTAAGTAACTGAAGGGACAACCATGGAAGCCAGGGCCCAGGCGCGGTACATCCGCGTCACGCCCATGAAGGCCCGCCGCGTGGTGGACCTCATCCGTGGCATGAACGCCACGGAGGCCCAGGCTGTTCTGCGATTCGCTCCGCAGGCAGCCTCCGTGCCGGTCGGCAAGGTGCTCGACAGCGCCATTGCCAACGCCGCGCACAACTACGACCACACCGACGCTGAGAGCCTCTACATCTCCGAGGCCTATGTCGACGAGGGTCCGACCCTGAAGCGGTTCCGTCCGCGTGCCCAGGGCCGTGCCTACCGGATCCGCAAGCGGACCAGCCACATCACCGTGGTCGTCGCCAGCAAGGAAGGAACCCGGTAATGGGCCAGAAGGTAAACCCGCACGGGTTCCGGCTCGGTGTCACCACGGACTTCAAGTCCCGGTGGTACGCCGACAAGCTGTACAAGGACTACGTCAAGGAAGACGTCGCCATCCGTCGGATGATGACGTCCGGCATGGAGCGCGCCGGCATCTCGAAGGTGGAGATCGAGCGCACCCGTGACCGCGTCCGCGTCGACATCCACACCGCGCGTCCCGGCATCGTCATCGGTCGCCGCGGCGCCGAGGCCGACCGCATCCGCGGTGACCTGGAGAAGCTGACCGGCAAGCAGGTCCAGCTGAACATCCTCGAGGTCAAGAACCCGGAGACGGACGCTCAGCTGGTGGCCCAGGCCGTCGCCGAGCAGCTCTCCTCCCGTGTCTCCTTCCGCCGTGCCATGCGCAAGAGCATGCAGTCGGCGATGAAGGCGGGCGCCAAGGGCATCAAGATCCAGTGCGGTGGCCGCCTCGGCGGCGCCGAGATGTCCCGCTCGGAGTTCTACCGCGAGGGCCGTGTGCCCCTGCACACGCTCCGCGCGAACGTGGACTACGGCTTCTTCGAGGCCAAGACGACCTTCGGCCGCATCGGCGTGAAGGTCTGGATCTACAAGGGCGACGTCAAGAACATCGCCGAGGTCCGCGCCGAGAACGCTGCCGCCCGTGCGGGTAACCGCCCGGCTCGCGGTGGCGGCTCCGACCGCCCGGCCCGTGGTGGCCGTGGTGGCGAGCGGCGCGGTCGCAAGCCGCAGCAGGCTGCCGGCGCCGAGGCCCCCAAGGCCGAGGCTCCCGCTGCCGCCGCTCCGGCTGAGAGCACCGGAACGGAGGCCTGACCGAAATGCTGATCCCCCGTAGGGTCAAGCACCGCAAGCAGCACCACCCGAAGCGCAACGGTATGTCCAAGGGTGGGACGCAGGTTGCGTTCGGCGAGTACGGCATCCAGGCGCTGACCCCGGCGTACGTCACGAACCGCCAGATCGAAGCGGCTCGTATCGCCATGACCCGTCACATCAAGCGTGGCGGCAAGGTCTGGATCAACATCTACCCGGACCGCCCGCTGACGAAGAAGCCGGCCGAGACCCGCATGGGTTCCGGTAAGGGTTCTCCGGAGTGGTGGATCGCCAACGTCAAGCCCGGACGCGTCATGTTCGAGCTGTCGTACCCCAACGAGAAGATCGCCCGTGAGGCGCTGACCCGTGCGGCCCACAAGCTGCCGATGAAGTGCCGGATCGTCAAGCGCGAGGCAGGTGAAGCGTGATGTCGGCCGGTACCAAGGCGTCCGAGCTGCGCGAGCTGGGCAACGAGGAGCTTCTGGCGAAGCTCCGCGAGGCCAAGGAAGAGCTGTTCAACCTCCGCTTCCAGGCGGCGACGGGTCAGCTCGAGAACCACGGTCGGCTGAAGGCCGTCCGTAAGGACATCGCGCGGATCTACACCCTGATGCGCGAGCGCGAGCTGGGCATCGAAACGGTGGAGAACGCATGAGCGAGAACAACGTGACTGAGCAGAACACCGAGGCGCGCGGCTTCCGCAAGACCCGTGAGGGCCTGGTCGTCAGCGACAAGATGGACAAGACCGTCGTCGTCGCCGTCGAGGACCGCGTCAAGCACGCGCTGTACGGCAAGGTCATCCGCCGTACGAACAAGCTCAAGGCGCACGACGAGCAGAACGCCGCGGGTGTCGGCGACCGCGTCCTCCTCATGGAGACCCGGCCGCTGTCCGCGACGAAGCGCTGGCGCGTCGTCGAGATCCTCGAGAAGGCCAAGTAATTTCCTGCGGGCAAACCCGCAGGTCAGTTCCGCCAGGCTCCGGGGGCCGCTCACTGAGCGGCCCCCGGGGAACCGGCAGACGATCAGGAGATAGACGTGATCCAGCAGGAGTCGCGACTGCGTGTCGCCGACAACACTGGTGCGAAGGAGATCCTTTGCATCCGTGTGCTCGGTGGCTCCGGTCGCCGCTACGCGGGCATCGGTGACGTCATCGTCGCCACCGTCAAGGACGCGATCCCCGGTGGCAACGTGAAGAAGGGTGACGTCGTCAAGGCGGTCATCGTTCGCACCGTCAAGGAGCGCCGCCGTCCGGACGGCTCGTACATCCGCTTCGACGAGAACGCCGCCGTCATTCTGAAGAACGACGGCGACCCTCGCGGCACCCGTATCTTCGGCCCGGTCGGCCGTGAGCTGCGCGAGAAGAAGTTCATGAAGATCATCTCGCTCGCGCCGGAGGTGCTGTAAGCATGAAGATCAAGAAGGGCGACCTGGTCCAGGTCATCACCGGTAAGGACAAGGGCAAGCAGGGCAAGGTCATCGCGGCCTTCCCCCGTGAGGACCGTGTCCTGGTCGAGGGTGTCAACCGGGTCAAGAAGCACACCAAGGCCGGCCCGACCGCCAGCGGCTCGCAGGCCGGCGGGATCGTGACCACCGAGGCCCCCATCCACGTCAGCAACGTTCAGCTGGTCGTGGAGAAGGACGGCAACAAGGTCGTGACCCGCGTCGGTTACCGCTTCGACGACGAAGGCAACAAGATCCGCGTTGCCAAGCGGACGGGTGAGGACATCTGATGGCGACCACCACCACTCCGCGTCTGAAGACGAAGTACCGCGAGGAGATCGCGGGCAAGCTGCGTGACGAGTTCAAGTACGAGAACGTCATGCAGGTTCCCGGCCTCGTCAAGATCGTGGTCAACATGGGTGTGGGCGACGCCGCCCGCGACTCCAAGCTGATCGAGGGCGCCATCCGCGACCTCACCACGATCACCGGTCAGAAGCCGGCCGTCACCAAGGCCCGCAAGTCCATCGCGCAGTTCAAGCTGCGTGAGGGCCAGCCGATCGGTGCCCACGTCACGCTCCGTGGCGACCGCATGTGGGAGTTCCTGGACCGCACCCTGTCGCTCGCGCTCCCGCGCATCCGCGACTTCCGCGGCCTGTCCCCCAAGCAGTTCGACGGCCGTGGCAACTACACCTTCGGTCTCACGGAGCAGGTCATGTTCCACGAGATCGACCAGGACAAGATCGACCGCGTCCGGGGTATGGACATCACCGTGGTGACCACGGCGACCAACGACGCTGAGGGCCGCGCGCTCCTTCGTCACCTCGGCTTCCCGTTCAAGGAGGCGTGAGCGAGATGGCGAAGAAGGCTCTGATCGCTAAGGCTGCTCGCAAGCCCAAGTTCGGTGTGCGTGGCTACACCCGCTGCCAGCGCTGTGGTCGTCCGCACTCCGTGTACCGCAAGTTCGGCCTGTGCCGCGTCTGCCTTCGTGAGATGGCTCACCGTGGCGAGCTGCCGGGCGTGACCAAGAGCTCCTGGTAATCCCCCTTTTAGGGATTCGCAGGGCTCTCGGTAAGCATCTGGGACGGCAGACCGCCCAGCCCGCATGCCTTAGGCTTGTGGGGTTGGGCGTCTGCCGCCCGTACGACTTACTACGCCGTAGGTCCACCGCGCCGCACCCGTCCCGTCTCGGATCGGGGAGAGGGATGGCGCACCAGGAAACCCCGGCGAGAGAGGCCGAAGGCCAATTCATGACCATGACTGATCCGATCGCAGACATGCTTACGCGTCTGCGGAACGCGAACTCGGCATACCACGACTCCGTGACGATGCCCGCTTCCAAGATCAAGTCTCACATCGCGGAGATCCTCCAGCAGGAGGGCTTCATCACGGGCTGGAAGGTCGAGGACGCCGAGGTCGGCAAGAACCTCGTCCTGGAGCTGAAGTTCGGCCCCAACCGTGAGCGCTCCATCGCGGGCATCAAGCGGATCTCCAAGCCCGGTCTCCGGGTGTACGCGAAGTCCACCAACCTGCCGAAGGTGCTCGGCGGCCTGGGCGTGGCGATCATCTCCACGTCGCACGGGCTCCTCACCGACAAGCAGGCCGGCAAGAAGGGCGTGGGTGGGGAAGTCCTCGCCTACGTCTGGTAGCGGAAGGGAACGGAGGAAACAGCTATGTCGCGCATCGGCAAGCTCCCCATCGCGGTTCCCGCCGGCGTGGACGTCACCATCGACGGCCGTACGGTCAAGGTCAAGGGCCCCAAGGGCGAGCTGACCCACACCGTCGTGGCACCGATCGAGATCGTCAAGGGTGAGGACGGCGTCCTGAACGTCACCCGCCCGAACGACGAGCGTCAGAACAAGGCCCTGCACGGCCTGTCCCGCACGCTGGTGGCGAACATGATCACCGGCGTGACCCAGGGTTACGTGAAGAAGCTCGAAATCAGCGGTGTCGGTTACCGCGTTGTCGCCAAGGGTTCGAACCTGGAGTTCTCCCTCGGTTACAGCCACCCGATCCTGATCGAGGCGCCCGAGGGCATCACCTTCAAGGTGGAGGCCCCCACCCGCTTCTCGGTCGAGGGCATCGACAAGCAGAAGGTCGGCGAGGTTGCGGCCAACATCCGCAAGCTGCGCAAGCCCGACCCGTACAAGGCCAAGGGTGTCAAGTACGAGGGCGAAGTCATCCGCCGCAAGGTCGGAAAGGCGGGTAAGTAAGCCATGGCATACGGGCAGAAGATCCTCAAGGGCGACGCCTACAAGCGCGCCGCGATCAAGCGCCGTCACATCCGTATCCGCAAGCGGATCGCGGGTACCGCGGAGCGTCCCCGTCTGGTCGTGACCCGCTCCAACCGCCACATCGTGGCCCAGGTGATCGACGACCTCAAGGGGCACACCCTGGCGTCGGCGTCCACCCTGGACACCTCGATCCGTGGCGGCGAGGCCGACAAGTCGGCGCAGGCCAAGCAGGTCGGCGCCCTGGTCGCCGAGCGTGCCAAGGCCGCCGGCGTCGAGGCTGTCGTGTTCGACCGTGGTGGCAACCAGTACGCCGGGCGCATCGCTGCCCTGGCGGACGCCGCCCGCGAAGCCGGTCTGAAGTTCTGAGCCGGTTCCGTAGCTAGCGGAAACAGAGAGAGGTAATTCCAATGGCTGGACCCCAGCGCCGCGGTGGCGGTGCCGGTGGCGGCGAGCGGCGGGACCGGAAGGGCCGTGACGGCGGCGCAGCTGCCGCCGAGAAGACCGCATACGTTGAGCGCGTCGTCGCGATCAACCGTGTCGCCAAGGTTGTGAAGGGTGGTCGTCGCTTCAGCTTCACCGCGCTGGTCGTGGTGGGCGACGGTGACGGCACCGTGGGTGTCGGTTACGGCAAGGCCAAGGAGGTGCCGGCCGCCATCGCCAAGGGCGTTGAGGAGGCCAAGAAGCACTTCTTCAAGGTCCCGCGTATCCAGGGCACCATCCCGCACCCCATCCAGGGTGAGAAGGCTGCCGGCGTCGTGCTGCTCAAGCCCGCGTCCCCGGGTACCGGCGTTATCGCCGGTGGTCCGGTGCGTGCCGTGCTCGAGTGCGCCGGTATCCACGACGTGCTGTCGAAGTCGCTCGGCTCCGACAACGCGATCAACATCGTGCACGCGACCGTGGAGGCCCTGAAGGGTCTGCAGCGTCCCGAGGAGATCGCGGCCCGCCGTGGTCTGCCGCTCGAGGACGTCGCCCCCGCGGCTCTGCTCCGTGCGCGTGCCGGGGCGGGTGTGTGATCATGGCGCAGCTCAAGATCACGCAGGTGAAGTCCTACATCGGCAGCAAGCAGAACCACCGTGACACCCTGCGCTCCCTTGGTCTCAAGGGCATCAACACGCAGGTCGTCAAGGAGGACCGCCCCGAGTTCCGCGGCATGGTGCACACCGTCCGCCACCTCGTGACGGTCGAGGAGGTCGACTGATCATGGCGGAGCAGAACCCGCTCAAGATCCACAACCTCCGTCCCGCCCCGGGCGCCAAGACCGCCAAGACCCGTGTCGGTCGTGGTGAGGCGTCGAAGGGTAAGACGGCCGGTCGTGGTACCAAGGGTACGAAGGCCCGTTACCAGGTTCCGGAGCGCTTCGAGGGTGGCCAGATGCCCCTCCACATGCGTCTTCCGAAGCTGAAGGGCTTCAAGAACCCGTTCAAGACCGAGTTCCAGGTCGTGAACCTCGACAAGCTGGCGGCGCTGTACCCCGAGGGTGGCGAGGTCACCGTCGAGGGTCTCGTGGCCAAGGGTGCCGTTCGCAAGAACAGCCTCGTCAAGGTCCTGGGCCAGGGCGAGATCTCCGTGGCGCTGCAGGTGACGGTCGACGCCGTCTCCGGCTCCGCCAAGGAGAAGATCACCGCCGCCGGCGGTACCGTCACCGAGCTCGTCTGAGTCCTTCAGGCGTCTCGATGACTTGATCGATCCCGACCGGGGATACCCCACAAATGGGGTATCCCCGGTTGGTCGTTCCTAGGGTGGCGGTCTCGCCGGTAAGGTGGCCTGCACTGCCAACTTTCCATGGGTGTCGCACCTCGGGCACCTTGAGCGGCAGTTGACCGTTACTTATTCGTCGAACCTCAAGACCGTCGCCTACCGCGCAGTAACGCGGGGGGTCGCAGGAGGCACCGTGCTCACCGCGTTCGCCCGGGCGTTCAAGACGCCCGACCTGCGCAAGAAGCTGCTCTTCACGCTCGGCATCGTCGTGGTGTACCGGATCGGTACGCACATCCCGATCCCGGGTGTCGACTACCGGAACGTCCAGACCTGTATCGACGTGGCCAAGGGCAACCAGGGTCTGTTCGGTCTGGTCAACATGTTCAGTGGCGGCGCACTGCTGCAGATCACGATCTTCGCGTTGGGCATCATGCCGTACATCACCGCGAGCATCATCCTGCAGCTGCTGACGGTGGTGATCCCGCGCCTGGAGGCCCTGAAGAAGGAAGGCCAGGCCGGCACTGCGAAGATCACGCAGTACACCCGCTACCTGACCGTGGCGCTCGCCATCCTGCAGGGCACCGGCCTGGTGGCCACCGCCCGCAGCGGCGCCCTGTTCAACGGCTGCCCGGTCGCTTCGGAGATCGTTCCGGACCAGTCCATCTTCATCACCGTCACCATGGTCATCACCATGACCGCCGGCACCGCCGTCGTCATGTGGCTGGGTGAGCTGATCACCGACCGCGGTATCGGCAACGGCATGTCGATCCTGATGTTCATCTCGATCGCCGCCACCTTCCCGGCCGCGCTGTGGGCCATCAAGGAGCAGGGCTCGCTGGCCGACGGCTGGATCGAGTTCGGGACCGTCATCCTCGTCGGCCTCTTCATGGTCGGCCTGGTGGTCTTCGTCGAGCAGGCTCAGCGCCGCATTCCGGTCCAGTACGCGAAGCGGATGATCGGCCGCCGGTCCTACGGCGGTACGTCGACCTACATCCCGCTGAAGGTGAACCAGGCCGGTGTGATTCCGGTCATCTTCGCCTCGTCGCTGCTCTACATCCCCGCGCTGATCGTCCAGTTCTCCAACTCCACTGCTGGTTGGGCGAGCTGGATCCAGGGGAACCTCGCGGACACCGCGGCCCCGGTTCACATCACCATCTACTTCTTCCTGATTGTCTTCTTCGCGTTCTTCTACGTGGCCATCTCGTTCAACCCCGAGGAAGTCGCGGACAACATGAAGAAGTATGGTGGCTTCATCCCGGGCATCCGGGCTGGCCGACCGACCGCTGAGTATCTGTCGTACGTGCTCAACCGGATCACCTGGCCGGGTTCGCTGTACTTGGGTCTGATCGCTCTCGTTCCGACAATGGCGTTGGCTGGTTTCGGGGCAAACCAGAACTTCCCCTTCGGCGGGACCAGCATCCTGATCATCGTGGGTGTGGGTCTTGAGACGGTGAAGCAGATCGAGAGCCAGCTCCAGCAGCGCAATTACGAAGGGTTCCTCCGCTGATGCGAATCGTCCTCGTCGGGCCGCCGGGCGCCGGTAAGGGTACGCAGGCCACGCGCCTTGCCGAGAAGCTGTCGATCCCGCACATCTCCACGGGCGACCTGTTCCGCGCCAACATCAGCCAGCAGACGGAGCTCGGCAAGCTCGCGAAGTCCTACATGGACGCCGGCAACCTCGTGCCGGACGAGGTCACGATCGCGATGGCGAAGGACCGCATGGAGCAGCCGGACGCCGAGAACGGCTTCCTGCTGGACGGCTTCCCGCGCAACGTGTCGCAGGCCGAGGCGTTGGACGAGCTGCTGACCACCGAGCGCATCCAGCTCGACGCGGTGCTCGACCTGGAGGCCCCCGAGGACGAGGTCGTCAAGCGGATCGCCGGCCGCCGGATCTGCCGCAAGGACTCCAGCCACGTCTTCCACGTGACGTACAGCCGGCCCAAGGTCGAGGGTGTCTGCGACGTCTGCGGCGGCGAGCTGTACCAGCGTGACGACGACGCCGAGGGCACGGTCCGCAAGCGGCTGGAGGTCTACCACACGCAGACCGAGCCGATCATCGACTACTACAAGGCGCAGGGGCTGGTCGTCACCATCTCCGCGCTGGGTGCGGTCGACGAGGTCACGGGGCGTGCGCTGGAAGCGCTGAAGCGTGAGGACGACGGCAAGTAGCCGTCGGTCGCGGTACCGGCCGTGGCGCCCTGAGGGGCGTCACGGCCGTACTGTTGTGCAGGTAACCGGTTGACGCGAGTGACGGAGAGCGCAGGGCCCTCATGGTGCAGATCAAGACCCCCGAGCAGATCGCCAAGATGCGTGCGGCGGGGTTGGTCGTCGCAGCCATCCACGCGGCCACCCTGGAGGCCGCGGTCCCCGGTGCCTCCACCAAGGACCTCGACCAGGTGGCGCGCAAGGTCCTCGCCGAGCACGGCGCGAAGTCGAACTTCCTCGGCTACGGCGGATTCCCCGCGACGATCTGCACCTCCGTGAACGAGGTCGTCGTCCACGGCATCCCCTCCGAGGACGTCGTCCTGAAGGACGGGGACGTCATCTCCATCGACTGCGGCGCGATCGTCGACGGCTGGCACGGTGACGCCGCCTACACGGCGTTCGTCGGGTCCGGTCACGCTCCGGAGCTCATCGAGCTGTCCCGGGTGACCGAGGAGTCGATGTGGGCGGGCATCGCGGCGATGAAGCAGGGCAACCGGCTCGTCGACGTCTCCCGCGCCATCGAGACGTACATCCGCCGCCAGCCGAAGCCGGGCGGCGGCCGGTACGGGATCATCGAGGACTACGGCGGCCACGGCATCGGCACCGAGATGCACATGGACCCGCACCTGCTGAACTACGTCGACCGGCGCCGCGGCAAGGGCCCCAAGCTGGTCCCCGGCTTCTGCCTCGCCATCGAGCCGATGGTCTCCCTGGGCACCCCGAGGACGGAGGTCCTGGCGGACGACTGGACGGTCATCACGACCGACGGCACGTGGTCGTCCCACTGGGAGCACTCCGTCGCGCTGACCGAGCAGGGCCCGCTGGTCCTGACCGCCCCCGACGGCGGCCGGGCCAAGCTCGCCGAGTACGGCGTGACGGCGGCTCCGGACCCGCTGGGCTGACGGAGCGCGCAGCCGGACAGCCGCCGGCCGGAGGCCGGTGCCGCCGGCCGAAGCCTGTGAGGCGCCCCGGGCGCCGAGCCCGCGAGGGCGGCGTCCGGAATCGGGTCGGCGGCCGGGCCAAGCTCGCCGAGTACGGCGTGACGGCGGCTCCGGACCCGCTGGGCTGAGGTCGCATAATGATCTTTCGCGTGGGGCAGACTGCCTCGATTCGTGTTTCCGGGTGCGCTGACGTAGACTGACTCGTCGGCTCTTGTGTACCCGCATGTCTGCATGCGCTCACACTGAGTCGATCAAGGTAGTCGATTCGAAGGGCAAAGCGTGGCCAAGAAGCAAGGTGCCATCGAGATCGAGGGCACTGTCGTCGAGTCTCTGCCGAACGCCATGTTCAAGGTCGAGCTCCAGAACGGCCACCAGGTCCTGGCACACATCAGCGGCAAGATGCGTATGCACTACATCCGCATCCTCCCTGACGACCGGGTCGTGGTGGAGCTGTCTCCGTACGACCTCACGCGTGGCCGGATCGTCTACCGGTACAAGTAGATCTTGCCCAGGTCCCGTGCTCTCCCTGTGCGCGGGACTGCCGGCAACTGACCCGGAGAACCTCACATCCCATGAAGGTCAAGCCGAGCGTCAAGAAGATCTGCGACAAGTGCAGGGTGATCCGCCGTCACGGTCGGGTCATGATCATCTGCGAGAACCCGCGCCACAAGCAGCGCCAGGGCTGACCGCTCGATCATTCCCTCTGTCCTAACGCAGAGACTTCGCGCGACGCGAGCTGAATTTGTTCATACGCAGAGCCCAAGCCATCCAGCTTGACACCCCCGGTTCGGAGGCCGGGGACCCAGTTCGTACCTGGTACGGCGGCTGGGAGTCGGTTCTGCGGAAGACCTCCGAAGATCAACTGGAGCCATTGAATGGCACGCGTTTCCGGTGTTGACATCCCGCGCGAAAAGCGCGTGGAGGTCGCCCTGACCTACGTGTTCGGCATCGGCCGGACCCTTTCCCAGCAGACGCTGGCCGAGACCGGCATCGACCCGAACACCCGCGTTCGCGACCTCTCCGAGGAGCAGCTCGTCGCGATTCGTGAGTACGTCGACAACAACATCAAGACCGAGGGTGACCTCCGTCGCGAGATCCAGGCCGACATCCGCCGCAAGGTCGAGATCGGTTGCTACCAGGGTCTCCGTCACCGTCGTGGTCTGCCCGTCCGCGGTCAGCGCACCAGCACGAACGCCCGTACCCGCAAGGGCCCGCGTCGCGCCATCGCCGGCAAGAAGAAGCCGGGCAAGAAGTAGTCCTCAGCGGACGCTTATCAGCGGTCTTCGCTGTAGGACCGACCACCTCCCGTAGGAGTTATAGATGCCCCCCAAGGGTCGTCAGGGCGCTGCCAAGAAGGTGCGCCGCAAGGAAAAGAAGAACGTCGCTCACGGCCACGCGCACATCAAGAGCACGTTCAACAACACGATCGTCTCGATCACGGACCCGTCCGGCAACGTGATCTCCTGGGCCTCCGCCGGCCACGTCGGCTTCAAGGGCTCCCGCAAGTCCACGCCGTTCGCCGCGCAGATGGCCGCCGAGTCGGCTGCCCGCCGCGCCCAGGAGCACGGCATGCGCAAGGTCGACGTGTTCGTGAAGGGCCCGGGTTCCGGTCGTGAGACCGCGATCCGCTCCCTGCAGGCCACGGGCCTCGAGGTCGGCTCCATCCAGGACGTCACCCCGACCCCGCACAACGGCTGCCGCCCGCCGAAGCGTCGTCGCGTCTGACGTACGCCGCTTCTCGGCTGTGGTTCTCGGGCGGTACGGCTCCTTCGGGTCGTGCCGCCCGTACCCTTGCAGTACCCGCACTTCTCATGGGTGCGGTTTCCGTCGGGCGTCAAATAGCGGGCGTCCACGAATGAAGGATCTGATCCACACATGCTGATCGCTCAGCGTCCCTCGTTGACCGAAGAGGTCGTCGACGAGTTCCGCTCCCGGTTCGTGATCGAGCCGCTGGAGCCGGGCTTCGGCTACACCCTCGGCAACTCCCTGCGCCGTACCCTCCTCTCCTCGATCCCCGGTGCCGCTGTCACCAGCATCCGGATCGACGGCGTGCTGCACGAGTTCACCACCGTGCCGGGCGTCAAGGAGGACGTCACCGACCTGATCCTCAACATCAAGCAGCTGGTCGTCTCCTCGGAGCACGACGAGCCGGTCGTGATGTACCTGCGCAAGCAGGGTCCGGGTCTGGTCACCGCCGCCGACATCGCGCCCCCGGCCGGTGTCGAGGTGCACAACCCCGACCTCGTCCTCGCCACGCTCAACGGCAAGGGCAAGCTGGAGATGGAGCTGACCGTCGAGCGCGGTCGCGGCTACGTCTCCGCCGTGCAGAACAAGCAGGTCGGCCAGGAGATCGGCCGTATCCCGGTCGACTCCATCTACTCGCCGGTGCTGAAGGTCACGTACAAGGTCGAGGCCACGCGTGTCGAGCAGCGCACCGACTTCGACAAGCTGATCGTCGACGTCGAGACCAAGCAGGCGATGCGTCCGCGTGACGCCATGGCCTCCGCCGGCAAGACCCTGGTCGAGCTGTTCGGTCTCGCCCGCGAGCTGAACATCGACGCCGAGGGCATCGACATGGGTCCGTCCCCGACGGACGCCGCGCTCGCCGCCGATCTGGCGCTGCCGATCGAGGAGCTGGAGCTCACCGTTCGGTCGTACAACTGCCTCAAGCGCGAGGGCATCCACTCCGTGGGTGAGCTCGTCGCCCGGTCCGAGGCGGACCTGCTCGACATCCGCAACTTCGGTGCGAAGTCGATCGACGAGGTCAAGGCGAAGCTCGCGGGCATGGGCCTGGCGCTCAAGGACTCGCCTCCCGGCTTCGACCCGACCGCCGCCGCGGACGCCTTCGGCGCCGACGACGACGCGGACGCCGGCTTCGTGGAGACCGAGCAGTACTGATCGGATCCACTTTCCGGGGGACGTCCGCGTCCCCCGGATCTCCGACAGGCGACCGCCTGCTCGGATACTGACTCCGGTACCTGATACGGCCGGGGCAGACACCTAGGAGAAACATCATGCCGAAGCCCACCAAGGGTGCCCGTCTGGGCGGCAGCGCCGCGCACGAGAAGCTGCTCCTCGCGAACCTCGCGAAGTCGCTCTTCGAGCACGGCAAGATCACCACCACCGAGGCGAAGGCGCGCCGTCTGCGCCCGTACGCCGAGCGTCTGATCACCAAGGCGAAGAAGGGCGACCTTCACAACCGCCGTCAGGTGCTCCAGGTCATCACGGACAAGAGCATCGTGCACACGCTCTTCACCGAGATCGGCCCGCGTTACGAGAACCGTCCGGGTGGCTACACCCGCATCACCAAGATCGGTAACCGCCGTGGCGACAACGCGCCCATGGCTGTCATCGAGCTGGTCGAGGCGCTGACGGTGCAGCAGAAGGCCGTGGGTGAGGCCGAGGCCGCCACCAAGCGTGCGGTCAAGGAGGCCGACGAGGCCAAGGTCGAGGAGACCAAGGTCGAGGAGACCGAGGCCGCCGAGGCCCCCGCCGAGGAGTCGAAGGACGCGTAAGCGTTCCGCGCCCCATCAGGCGAAAAGCGGGCCCGCTCCCTTCCGGAGCGGGCCCGCTTCCGCGTTGCTGAGAGGATTTGCCCCGTGAGTGAAGAAGTGCAGCCCGGCCGGGTCCGGGTCCGACTCGACCTGTCCTACGACGGAACCGGCTTCCACGGGTGGGCCAAGCAGGCCGGCGGGAAGCGGACCGTGCAGGGGGAGATCGAGGACGCGCTGCGGACCGTGACGCGGTCGCGGGAGACGTACGAACTGACGGTCGCCGGGCGGACCGACGCCGGGGTGCACGCGCGCGGGCAGGTTGCGCATGTGGATCTGCCCGAGGAGGTGTGGCGTGAGCACCACGAGAAGCTGCTGAAGCGGCTCGCCGGGCGGCTGCCGAAGGATGTGCGGGTCTGGGCCCTGCGCGAGGCGCCGAGCGGCTTCAACGCGCGGTTCTCGGCGGTGTGGCGGCGCTACGCGTACCGGGTCACCGACAACCCCGGGGGAGTGGACCCGCTGCTGCGCGGCCACGTCCTGTGGCACGACTGGCCGCTCGACGTGGACGCCATGAACGAGGCCGCGCGGGGGCTGCTCGGGGAGCACGACTTCGCGGCGTACTGCAAGAAGCGCGAGGGTGCGACGACCATTCGTACGCTCCAGGAGCTGAGCCTGGTGCGCGGCGACGACGGGATCGTCACCGCGACCGTGCGGGCCGACGCGTTCTGCCACAACATGGTGCGCTCGCTGATCGGCGCGTTGCTGTTCGTGGGCGACGGGCACCGGCCGGCGGACTGGCCGGCGAAGGTGCTGGCGGCCGGCGTGCGCGACTCGGCGGTGCATGTCGTACGGCCGCACGGGCTGACGCTGGAGGAGGTCGGCTACCCGGCGGACGAGCTGCTGGCGGCGCGGAGCAGGGAGGCGCGCAACAAGCGGTCGCTGCCGGGAGCGCCGGCCGCCGGGTGCTGCTGAGGCGGCCTACTGCTCGGCGGCCGCGGAGGCCTGGGCCTCGCCGCGGCGGCGGATCTGGCGGTAGGTGAACTCGGCCAGGTCGTCGCCGGTCGCGAAGACCTCGGTGTCCTTGGTGGTGACGTCCTTGCCGTTCGTGAAGCCGGCGATGGTGAAGTAGGCGTACCGGCCGTAGGAGTTGGTGGTGGTGCGGCAGACGGCGGAGTCGCAGAAGGCGGGCACTCCGCCGCCGTTCAGGGACTTCACGATGCTCCTCTTGTCGGCCTGGGTCTTGGCCTTGAGGGCCTGCGCCTCGGTGTCGAAGACGGCCACGCCGACCGTGACGGCTATCCCGCCCTTGGTGTAGGTGACACGCAGCATGCGGGTGCAGTCGTTGGCGGTGAGGACCTTGGGGAGGGTCTGCCGGGCGGCGGTGGCACAGCTCTTGGTGTCGGCGGTCGGGCCCTTCTTGTAGACCGTCTCGCCCATGGTCAGCTGGGTGCCGGGGAAGAGGATCTGCGGGCTGAGCGCGGCGGTGTCCTTCGACTTGCTGGAGACGAAGTCCTTGGGGTCCAGCGGCGGCGGGGCGCTGGTCGGGGCGAAGGACGGCGGTGGGGCGGTGGACTCGCTGGGGATGTCCGCGGTGACGGGCAGCTGCGAGGTCTGGTTGTTCGCCTGCCCGCTGTCGCCGTTCGCCGAGACGACGGCCATGGCGACGGCCGTGCCGATCGCGACGGTGGCGAGCGCGCCACCGCCGACGAACAGCAGACGGCGCCTCTTGTTGCGGGCCTCGGAGGCCTCGGCGAGCGCGGCCCAGTCCGGGGTCTGGCCGTCGGCGCTGTTCCAGGACTGCTGCTGCGATTGCGGTGTCCAGGGATCCCACTGAGACTGGGGTCCCCCCTGCCCATAGCTCATGGGCCGCATCTTAGACGGGCCGGGCGGCGCGCTGGTCCGCCTCCGAAGGGCCCGGAACCCCTAGCGTGCCGTCCATGAATTCCGGCAACAACGGCAATACCGACATCTCCGGGTGGCTGCTGCGACCGGCCTCCTGGCACCTCTGGGTGGTGCCGGCGATCGTCATCGGCGCCCAGGCGGCCCGGGTGGGGCGGCCGGTCCCGGACGGCGGGATGGACAACGCGATCGTCGTGCGGGCGGCGCGCACCTGGCTGTCCGGCGGCTCCCCGTACGACGACCCGCACTTCCTCTATCTGCCCAGCGCGGTCCTCGCCGCCGCCCCGCAGGCCCTGCTGCCCCAGCTCTGGCTGCGGGCCCTGGTGCCGCTCGCGGTGTGCGCCCTGCTGGTGGCCGCCTGGACCTGCGCGCTGCGGCTGCACCGGGTGCCGCTGGGCAGCCGCTTCGCCGCGCTCGGCCTGGCCGGGCTCGCGGCCGGGTTCGCGCCGTTCGCGCATCTGGTGTCGCTGGCGAACTGGACGGTGACCGCGGCGCTGGCCCTGCCGCTGGCGCTGCTGCTCGCCGGGCGCGGGCGGTGGACGGCGGCCGGCGTGGTGATCGGCGCCGCGGTGGCGCTCAAACCGCTGCTGGCTCCGATGGCGCTGCTGTTCCTGTTCGCCCGCCGGTGGCCGGCGCTGGCCGCGGCGGTCCTGGTCCCGGCGGTGGCCTCGGCCGGCGCGGGTCTGCTGATGCCGGACCCGGCGGCCTTCTTCACCCGCACCCTGCCCTTCCTGCTGCACGGCCACGACGACTTCGTACGGCTCTACGAGGCGTCCCCGGGCGCCGTGCTGCCCCGGCTCGGTGTGCCGCCGGTCCTGGCCGCACTGATCGGGGCGGCGATGGCCGCCGTGGGGGTGTGGTGCGCCCACCGGCGCTGGCGCCGGGCCGACGCCGGGCCGCTGCGGCTGGCGGAGACCGCGACGGGGCTGATGCTCTCGGCGTTCCTGGTGTCCAGGCCGTCGTACGACCACTACCTGCTGGTCGTGCTGCCGCTGCTGCTCGCCGGGCTGCCGTATCCCGGTGCGGTGGCCCGGCGGCCCTGGTTCTGGCTGGCGCTGGCGCCGCAGCTGCCGTCCCTGACCCTGCCCTACCTGGAGTCGCCCCGGCGCCGGGCCGTCAAGGACGCGCTCACCCTGTGGGCCCTGGCCGCCGGAGTCGCCGCCCACTGCGCCGGGCGCCGGGCGGCGCGGGCCCCCGCGGGCATCGTCACACCGCGCCGGGAGCCGTCGGGCGGCGCGGCTCGCGTACCCTGAGAGTGTGCAGGCACCAGGTCTCGTACCTGGTGGCGCCGCGTTTTGACCCGTCCGGGCAAGCGCGGGTATCCTGCATGTTCGTTGTGTATTGGCTTGCTCATTCTCACGGGACGGGCCCTTACACCGGTCCACCGGGCCGATGACCAGCGACCCCACGTACGCGGTATGCGTCGCCGCCGTGCGGTCTAGGCTGTCGTGATCGTTTCGGTGACCTGTTCAGGACCATTCACTCGAAGCGAAGGCTACGAACCGTGCGTACGTACAGCCCCAAGCCCGGCGATGTGACGCGCCAGTGGCACGTCATCGACGCTCAGGACGTCGTCCTGGGCCGTCTGGCCTCCACCGCGGCCTCCATCCTGCGTGGCAAGCACAAGCCGATCTACGCGCCCCACGTCGACACCGGTGACTTCGTCATCATCATCAACGCCGACAAGGTGCACCTGTCCGGCAACAAGCGGACCCAGAAGATGGCGTACCGCCACTCCGGCTACCCGGGTGGTCTGCGCTCCGTCCGCTACGACGAGCTGCTCGACAAGAACCCCGAGAAGGCCATCGAGAAGGCCGTCAAGGGCATGCTCCCCAAGAACACGCTGGGCCGTCAGATGCTCTCGAAGCTGAAGGTCTACAAGGGTGACCAGCACCCGCACGGCGCGCAGCAGCCGCAGCCGTACGAGATCACCCAGGTCGCGCAGTAAGTCCGGCCACCCCCTAAGACTGAACAGAATCTGAGGAGAATCGTGGCCGAGACCACTGCCGAGCAGCCGCTCGAAGAGCTTGACATCGACAGCTACACCACCGAGTCCGAGGTTCCGGTGGAGGGTGAGTACACCTCCGAGTCCCTCGCCTCGCGCTTCGGTGAGCCCCAGCCGGCCGCCGGCCTGGGCCGTCGCAAGAACGCCATCGCCCGTGTCCGGATCGTTCCGGGCACCGGCAAGTGGAAGATCAACGGTCGCACCCTTGAGGACTACTTCCCCAACAAGGTGCACCAGCAGGAAGTCAACGAGCCCTTCAAGGTTCTCGAGCTCGAAGGCCGTTACGACGTCATCGCCCGCATCGCGGGTGGCGGTGTCTCCGGTCAGGCCGGTGCGCTCCGTCTCGGTGTCGCCCGTGCGCTGAACGAGGCCGACGTCGACAACAACCGCGGCCCGCTGAAGAAGGCCGGCTTCCTCAAGCGCGACGACCGTGCGGTCGAGCGCAAGAAGGCCGGTCTGAAGAAGGCCCGCAAGGCTCCGCAGTACAGCAAGCGCTAACCACAGCTGCCTGCTCGTACTCCGAACGCCCCGGCGGCACGCCACTGTGCCGCCGGGGCGTTCGTTTATCACAACCACAGGCGTATAACGGCACAAGACGCTCAAAGGCTTGTGTGATCGGATGGCCGGGCTGGGCGTTCGCTTCGCCCGGGATCACGGGAGTCGCCTGCCCGGGCCGCACCGGCGGGGGCTCTCGGAACTGACGCTTCCTCAGGAGGACAAGTGGGACGACTCTTCGGCACGGACGGTGTGCGCGGTGTCGCCAACGCGGATCTGACCGCCGAGATGGCGCTCGGACTGTCCGTCGCGGCGGCCCACGTGCTGGCCGAGGCGGGCACCTTCGAGGGGCACCGGCCGAAAGCCGTGGTCGGGCGGGACCCGCGCGCGTCCGGGGAGTTCCTGGAGGCCGCCGTCGTGGCCGGACTCGCCAGCGCCGGCGTGGACGTCCTGAACGTCGGCGTGCTGCCCACCCCCGCGGTGGCCCATCTGACCGGGGCGCTCGGCGCCGACCTGGGCGTCATGCTCTCCGCGAGCCACAACGCCATGCCCGACAACGGGATCAAGTTCTTCGCCCGCGGCGGTCACAAGCTGCCGGACGACATCGAGGACCGCATCGAGTCCGTCTACGAGGAGCACCGCACCGGTGCGCCCTGGGACCGGCCGACCGGCAGCGGCGTCGGCCGGGTGCGGGCGTACGAGGAGGGGGCCGGACAGTACGTCGAGCACCTGCTCAGCGTGCTGCCGAACCGGCTCGACGGGCTGAAGATCGTCCTCGACGAGGCGCACGGCGCGGCCTCCGTGGTCTCCCCGCAGGCCTTCCAGCGGGCCGGCGCCGAGGTCGTCACCATCGGTGCCGAGCCCGATGGGCTGAACATCAACGACGGCTGCGGCTCCACCCACCTGGACCTGGTCAAGGCCGCCGTCGTCGAGCACGGCGCGGACTTCGGCATCGCGCACGACGGTGACGCGGACCGGTGCCTCGCGGTCGACCACACCGGCGCCGAGGTCGACGGCGACCAGATCCTCGCCGTGCTGGCGCTCGCCATGCGGGAGCGGTCGGAGCTGAGGTCCGACACCGTCGTCGCCACGGTCATGTCCAACCTGGGCTTCAAGCTGGCCATGGAGCGCGCCGGGATCCGGCTCGTCCAGACCGCGGTCGGCGACCGGTACGTCCTGGAGGAGATGAAGGAGCACGGCTTCGCCCTCGGCGGCGAGCAGTCCGGGCACGTGATCATCCTCGACCACGCGACCACCGGCGACGGCACGCTGACCGGGCTGCTGCTGGCCGCGCGGGTCGCGCAGACCGGGAAGCCGCTGCGGGAGCTGGCGGGCGTGATGGAGCGGCTGCCGCAGGTGCTGATCAATGTGCCGGACGTGGACCGGTCCCGGGTCGGGAACTCCGCGGAGCTGGCCGTCGCGGTCGGTGAGGCGGAGCGTGAGCTGGGCGCGACCGGACGGGTGCTGCTGCGGCCGTCCGGGACCGAGCCGCTGGTCCGGGTGATGGTCGAGGCGGCGGACATCGAGCAGGCCCGGTCGGTCGCGGGGCGGCTGGCTGACGCGGTGAAGTCGGCGCTGGGGTAGTTCTCGGCGGCCGGTCCGTGGTGCGGGGTTCCGTGCGGGGCGCGCTGCGGGCCTGCGGGTCCGTGGTGGCTCGTGCGGTTCACCGCACCTCTAGGCGGCGTCGGCCTTCCGGCGCTGCGCGGCCCACAGCCACTTCTGGGCCAGCAGCGTCAGGGTGCCGGCCAGCATGATGCCCAGCAGGTTCAGCAGGAGCTGTTCCGTGGAGCCCCAGGCCTGGCGGTACTCCGCGTAGCTGAAGGCGACCGCCGCGTTGGCGGCGGCCGGGACCGTGGTCACCGAGATGGCGACGCCCACCAGGGCGCCGGACTTCGCCGAGGTCAGGGAGAGGGTGCCGGCGCAGCCGGCCAGGACCGCCACGACGAACGAGAACCAGTCGGGGCGGTAGATGAAGTTGGTGTTGGGGCGGTCGGCGTCCAGGGCCTCGGCGCTGAACAGGTCGACCGCGTCCATGAAGTAGCTGAAGCCGACCGTCACCAGCATCGCCACGGCGAAGCCGGCGAGCAGCGCGTTCAGCGAGCGCACGGCGAGGCGCCGACGGCGCTGGACGAGCGCGGTGCAGAAGCCGGCCAGCGGGCCGAACTCCGGGCCGACCGCCATCGCGCCGACGATCAGGATGGCGTTGTCGAGCACCACACCGCAGGCCGCGATCATCGTGGCCAGGGTGATGAAGGCGACGTAGGTGACGGAGAGCGTCGACTCCTCGTGGGTCGCGTCCACCAGGTGCTCCCAGAGGACCGCGTCCGCGGCCTCTCCGGGTGCCTCCTCCTCGGCCTTCTCGGCGCGCTTCGACAAGGACAGGTCGATGTTCTCGACCGCGATCGAGCCGGTCGTCTCGATGTCCAGCTTCCGCAGTCCGGCGAGGAGTTCGTCACCGGCCTCGCGGGCGACGTCGCACAGGACGACATCGCCGGCGGGGTTGCGGGCGGCGCCCGGCACCACGACCAGGTGGGTGGTGCCGACCGTGTTCTCGATCAGCCGGCACACGGCGTCGGTCCGGTCGGCCGGCGTGATCAGGCGCAGATGCAGCATGGCGCCTATCTAAACAGGGCCTTCTGACGGCGTCACAGCTTCCGCAGGCTCAGCCGCTGCACCTTGTGGTCGGGGCCCTTGCGCACCACGAGGGTGGCGCGGCCGCGCGTCGGGGCCACGTTCTCCATCAGGTTCGGCTTGTTGATGGTGCGCCAGGTGGTGCGGGCGTAGTCGAGGGCTTCCTCCTCCGACACCTGGGTGTACTTGCGGAAGTACGAGGACGGGTTCTGGAAGGCCGTCGCGCGCAGCTTCTTGAACCGGTTGAGGTACCAGCGCTCGATGTCCTCGGCGCGGGCGTCGACGTACACGCTGAAGTCGAAGTAGTCGGCGAGGCCGACCCGGGTGCGGCCGTCCTTGCCGGGCAGGGCGGGCTGGAGGACGTTCAGGCCCTCGACGATCAGGATGTCCGGGCGGCGCACGACCAGGCGTTCGCCGGGGACGATGTCGTAGATGAGGTGCGAGTAGACCGGGGCCGTGACCTCTTCCTTGCCCGCCTTGATGTCGGCGACGAAGCGGGTCAGGGCGCGGCGGTCGTAGGACTCGGGGAAGCCCTTGCGGGACATCAGGCCGCGGGCCTGGAGCTCCTTGGTGGGCAGCAGGAAGCCGTCGGTCGTGACCAGCTCGACGCGCGGGTGCTCCGGCCAGCGGGAGAGCAGGGCCTGGAGGAGACGGGCGACCGTGGACTTGCCGACGGCGACCGAGCCGGCGACCCCTATGACGAAGGGGGTGCCGGACTGGGAGCCCTGCTCGCCGAGGAAGGTGTTCAGCGCCCCGCGCAGTCCGTCCGTGGCGCCGACGTAGAGGTTGAGGAGCCGGGACAGCGGGAGGTAGACGTCCCGCACCTCGTCGAGGTCGATGACATCGCCGAGGCCGCGCAGTTTCTCGACCTCGTCGGCGGTGAGCGGCAGCGGCGTCTTGTCGCGCAGCGCACTCCACTCGGCGCGGGTGAGGTCGAGGTAGGGAGTCGCCTCCGGGCGGGGCCGGTGGGCGCTCCGGGGCAGCGAGGGGACCGGAGAGATCACAGTCCATTGTTACGGGAGTACGAACAGGCGGTGGGGTGGGATCCGTCACGCGGGGGCCGGGGCCCGGCCGGCACCGGGTGGAACGGGAGGAAGCGGGGCGAACGGGGGAATGTCAGTGGCGTGCGTCACAGTTGTGGGAAGGGTGGGCCGCGCCGGGTCCACCGACCCCGAGGGGTGACCCATGACGTATGCGATAGAGGCGGAAGGCCTGGTCAAACGGTTCAAGGAGACGGAGGCGCTGGCCGGTGTCGATCTGGCGGCCCGCAAGGGCTCGGTGCTCGGGCTGCTCGGACCCAACGGCGCCGGGAAGACCACCGCGGTGCGGATCTTCGCGACGCTGCTGCGCCCGGACGGCGGCACCGCCCGAGTGGCCGGCCACGACGTGGAGCGGGACGCCGGGGTGGTGCGCTCCCTCGTCGGGCTGACCGGACAGTACGCCGCCGTCGACGAGAACCTGACCGGCACCGAGAACCTGCTGCTCATCGGCCGGCTGCTGGGACTGCCGCGGCGCGCGGCCAAGGCGCGGGCGGGAGAGCTGCTGGAGCGGTTCCAGCTGACGTACGCGGCCGGGCGGGCCGTGAAGACCTTCTCCGGCGGTATGCGCCGGCGCCTGGACCTGGCGGCCTCGCTCGTCGGCCGGCCGAGCATCCTCTTCCTCGACGAACCGACCACCGGTCTGGACCCGCACAGCCGCGGTGAGCTGTGGGACATGCTCCGCGGCCTGGTCGCGGACGGTGCCACGGCCCTGCTGACCACGCAGTACCTGAACGAGGCCGATGTGCTCGCCGACGACATCGTGGTGATCGACAAGGGCCGGGTGATCGCCGAAGGCACGCCCGACCAGCTGAAGTCGCAGGTCGGCGGACAGGTGCTGGAACTGCGGCCGATCCTGGAGCGCGACCTGACGCGGGCGCACGCGCTGGTGACCGGGGCCGCGGGACCGCACGCGCGGATCGAGGGCGAGACCGTCACCGCCCCGGTGAAGGACCCCGAGCTGATGCCGGCCGTCGTACGGGCGCTGGACCGCGAGGGGATCGCGGTGGGCGAGCTGGCGCTGCGCCGCTCCTCGCTGGACGAGGTGTTCCTGGCGCTGACCGGCCACCGGGCCGAACCCGGCGCGCCCGAGGGCAACGGCGGCGCGGCCGTCCGGGACGACGAGAACGAGTTGCAGAAGGCGGTGATGCGGCCATGACCGCCACCACCGTCACCCCGCCGCTCACCGCGTCCGGCCGGGTGCCGCCGCTCGCCGGACTGCGGCAGACCTTCACCATGGCCTGGCGCAGCCTGGTCGCCGTCAAGCACAACCCGCTCGAACTGGTCGACTACAGCATCACGCCGATCATGTTCGTGTTCCTGTTCACCTATGTGCTGGGCGGCCAGATGGCCGGATCGCCCGAGGCGTACCTGAAGTACGCGCTGCCCGGGATCATCGTGCAGAACACCCTGTTCATGACGATGTACACGGCGATGGCGCTCAACACCGACCTCACCAAGGGCGTCTTCGACCGGCTGCGCAGCCTGCCGATAGCCCGCTCCGCGCCGCTGGTCGGACGCATCACCGCGGACCTCGCCAAGCATGTCTGGGCGATGCTGCTGATGATCGGCCTCGGGCTGCTGCTCGGCTTCCGGATCACCGGAGGGTTCGACGGGTTCCTGCTCGGCGCGCTGCTGCTGGTGGTGTTCGCGGCGGCCGTGTCGTGGAGCGCGGTGCTGATCGGGATGCTCGCCGGGGACGCGGAGAAGGTGCAGGCGTTCGCCTTCACCCTGATCTTTCCGATCACCTTCACCAGCAGCGCGTTCGTCATGGTGGACACCATGCCGGGATGGCTGCAGGCGTGGAGCGACGTGAATCCGGTGACGCATCTGTCCGACGCCTACCGCGGGCTGCTGCTCGGCGGGCCGGTGGCGGAGCCGGTGATGTGGTCGCTGGTCTGGGCGGCCGGGATCGCGCTGGTGTTCTATCCGCTGGCGATGCGGGCGTACCGGGCGAAGACCTGACGCGGGCCGTTGCGACCGCTGGAGGCCGTGGAGGCCGTGGAGGCCGTGGCGGCCGCGGCAGCCGTTCGGGGCCGTTCGGGGCTTCGTACCCCGGTGGGAATTTCCGATTTCGGGCACGCGACAGCGGGTTCGGATCGCGAAACGACCGTAGGCTGCCGGTCATGTGCGGAATCGTGGGATACGTGGGGTCGCAGTCGGCGCTGGACGTCGTGACGGCCGGACTGAAGCGCCTGGAGTACCGGGGCTACGACTCGGCCGGAGTCGCCGTACTCGCGGACGGCCGGCTCGCCGCGGCCAAGCGGGCCGGGAAACTGGTCAACCTGGAGAAGGAACTGGTGGAACGGCCGCTGCCGACCGGCACCACCGGCATCGGGCACACCCGGTGGGCCACACACGGCGGGCCCACCGACGCCAACGCCCACCCGCACCTCGACAACGCGGGCCGGGTCGCCGTCGTCCACAACGGGATCATCGAGAACTTCGCCGAACTGCGGGCGGAACTGGCCGAGCGCGGGCACGAACTGTCCTCCGAGACCGACACCGAGGTCGTGGCGCACCTGCTCGCCGAGGAGTTCTCCGCCTGCGCCGACCTCGCCGAGGCGATGCGGCTGGTGTGCCGGCGGCTCGACGGCGCGTTCACGCTGGTCGCCGTGCACGCCGACGAGCCGGACGTGGTGGTCGGCGCGCGGCGCAACTCGCCGCTCGTGGTCGGCGTCGGCGACGGCGAGGCCTTCCTCGCCTCGGACGTCGCCGCCTTCATCGCCCACACCCGCTCCGCGATCGAACTGGGCCAGGACCAGGTGGTGGAGCTGCGCCGGGACGGGGCGACGGTGACCGGCTTCGACGGCCGGCCCGCCGAGGTCCGCTCCTACCACGTCGACTGGGACGCCTCGGCCGCCGAGAAGGGCGGCTACGACTACTTCATGCTCAAGGAGATCGCCGAGCAGCCCAAGGCGGTCGCCGACACCCTGCTCGGCCGTATCGACGCCTCCGGATCACTGACGCTGGACGAGGTGCGGATCCCGCCGCGGGTGCTCCGGGAGATCGACAAGGTCGTCATCGTCGCCTGCGGCACCGCCTTCCACGCCGGGATGATCGCCAAGTACGCCATCGAGCACTGGACGCGGATCCCCTGCGAGGTGGAGCTGGCCAGCGAGTTCCGCTACCGCGACCCGATCCTCGACCCGCAGTCGCTGGTCATCGCGATCTCCCAGTCCGGGGAGACCATGGACACCCTGATGGCGCTGCGGCACGCCCGGGAGCAGGGCTCCAAGGTGCTGGCCATCTGCAACACCAACGGCTCCACGATCCCGCGCGAGTCGGACGCCGTGCTGTACACGCACGCCGGTCCGGAGGTCGCCGTCGCCTCCACCAAGGCGTTCCTGACCCAGCTGGTCGCCTGCTACCTGGTGGCGCTCTATCTCGGCCAGGTGCGCGGCACCAAGTGGGGCGACGAGATCAGGGACGTGGTCCGGGAGCTGTCGAAGGTCTCCGGCGAGGTCGAGCGGGTGCTGGAGACCATGGAGCCGGTGCGGGCGCTGGCCCGCACCCTCGCCCACAAGAACACGGTGCTGTTCCTGGGCCGGCACGTCGGCTACCCGGTGGCGCTGGAGGGCGCGCTCAAGCTGAAGGAACTCGCCTACATGCACGCCGAGGGCTTCGCGGCGGGCGAGCTGAAGCACGGGCCGATCGCGCTGATCGAGGAGGACCTGCCGGTGGTGGTGGTCGTGCCGTCACCGCGCGGCCGGTCCGTCCTGCACGACAAGATCGTCTCCAACATCCAGGAGATCCGCGCCCGGGGCGCCCGCACCATCGTGATCGCGGAGGAGGGCGACGAGGCGGTCGTGCCCTACGCCGACCACCTGATCCGCATCCCCGCCACCCCGACCCTGCTCCAGCCGCTGGTCGCGACGGTCCCGCTGCAGGTCTTCGCCTGCGAACTGGCCACCGCCCGCGGCAACGAGGTGGACCAGCCGCGGAACCTGGCCAAGTCGGTGACGGTGGAGTAGCCGGAGCGGTTCTCGGGGTGCCGCCGCGGCGGCACCCCGGAGGACCCGGCCGTCAGCGGGCCCTGCGGCGCGGCTCCCGGTACAGCTTCCAGCTGACGAACAGCAGCGGCAGTTCCAGGGCCCAGATACCGATGACCGCGTCCCACTCGGGGCGGACCGCGCCGGCCTCGTCGACGGTGACCAGCGCACACAGCGAACCCCAGACGATCGCCACCGCGGCACACAGCCACAGACCGATGTTCCAGGCCAGGGCCGCCTTGCTCCGGCCGCGCAGCGGACGGCCGGACCCCGCCGCCCGGCGTTCGCTCGGCCGGGGAATGTCCTCCGGGTCGCGGGCCGGCAGGCGGACCACCGCGCCCGGCGGGACGGCGGCGTCCAGTGCCGCGATCCGTTCCGGCGTGAGGCCCTTGTACAGCGTGGGCTCCACCGTCACCGAGAACCCGTCGTGACCGGTGAGGACGCGGGACCCGTCGGGGCGGGCGGACATCGCGGCGCAGGCGTCGTAGCGCACCGTCACCGGGCCGCCCGGCGTCAGCAGGCTCACGCCCTCCGCGCCGATGACCAGCGTGACCCGCTCGTCCTCCAGGGAGGAGTGCCGGGTGCCGGTGAGGGCGTCCGCCGAGTACTGCGGGGCGAGGGTGAAGCCCGCCCAGTCGGCGCCCCGCCCCGGCACCTGGAGCAGCGCCGAGTCCCACGCCTCGCGGGCCACCTCGCGCAGGTCCTCGACGGTGACCGCCGCCAGCTCGGCGCGGTGCCCCTCGGGGGAGAGGACGCGGTGGCCGAGCAGCAGGCTCAGCGCGTACGACGGCAGCGCGGCGGCGCCCAGGTCCGGGACGTCGTACATCTTGAGGATCTTGCCGCGTACGGCGTCCAGTTCCGCCTGCTCGATACGGCCCGCCCGCAGCCGCGCGAGGGTGTCGACGAAGCCGCCGACGACCGCGTCCTGCTTCCGCGGCAGCGCGTCCGCGTACGCGGTGAGGGTGGCGAAGTCGGCGTCGCGAGGGCTGTAGTCGGCCTCCGCGGTGTAGGAGTAGCCGCCCTCCTGGCGCAGGTCCTGGAACAGGGCGCGGCCGAGGACGTCGGCGAAGACGGCGGCGGCGGTGGTGCGGCGCAGCACCGAGGTGAGGACGACATGGCCGTCGTCGCCGTGGATGTACGCCGGGGTGACCGGCAGCGCGCAGGTCGGCGCGGGCGCCGGGATGCGGGAGCCGGCGGGCAGGGTCAGGTCCAGGCCCTCGGGGACGTGGTCGCTGGTGATCCACAGCACCGCGTTGTCCCGGGTGAACCGGGTCTCGGCCCAGTGCCGGACCTGGTCCGGGGTCAGGCTCCAGGTGCCCAGCTCGCGGTAGCTGGACAGGCCGTGGCCCCGGGCGCCGTAGCGCCACAGCGGCAGCTGCGAGCTCGGGCCCTGGCCGCGGCCGGCGGCCTCGGTGCGCAGGATCTCCTTCTCCGTCTCCAGCCGGTCCAGCGGCAGGTCCCGCAGCGCCGCGCACACCGCGTTCAGGTGCGCGACGACCTCCTCCTCGCCGCCGGTGACGTGGAAGAGGGTGTACACGTTGGCGGTGGTGCCGTTGTGGTGCAGGTCGGACAGGCCCAGCCGGTGCAGTGCCAGGTGCTCCACCAGGTGGGTGATGCCGCTGGTCGCGAGGGTCTCGTCGGCGCGGCCGACCCGGAAGAACAGCCCGGCGGTGATCTCGCCCTGCGCCGGGGCGTACAGCGTGGGAACGCCCTGGGTGGTGGTGTGGGAGACGAGGCCCGAGAGGGCGTCGAGGCCGGTCGGCCCGGAGGCGTCGGTGATCTCGGTGGTCATGTGTGCGGCCCCCTCAGAGCGTCGCCAGCGCGGACTTGCGGTACTTGCGGAACGCGGCCTTCGGATCCGACAGATAGGACCAGGGGAAGTCGCTCGCCCGGTCGCCGAGGACCGCGAAGTGCGGGTGGGCGTCGGCGAAGTGGCCGCCGAGGGAGAAGGCCATCGCGAACGCGCTGTGCGCGCCGATCCAGTGCCAGCCGGGCCGGTAGTCCCGGTGCAGCACCGACACCTGCGCGGCGAACCGCAGATCGTCGCGGACCGGGACGCCCTTCAGGTACGCGATGCCCTCGGCGTCGTCCAGCTCCAGCCAGTGCTCCAGATGGGCCAGCGCGACCAGGGCGCCGGTGTGCGCGCCGTCCGGTGCGGCGGTGGTGGCCTCACGGGCGAAACCGTGCGCGGCCTCCCAGGAACCGCCCCACTTCGGGCACAGCTGCTGGAGCAGCTGGGTCTGCGCCGGGTAGTGGTGCGGGTGGTGGGCGCTGAGCCGGTCGTAGCGGCGGCGGGCCTCGGCCTGGCCGAGCTGGAGGCCGCGCGCGGTGATCAGGCGCACGGTCCAGGCCGGGGCGTACGACGGCTGCTGCGCGCACACCTCGATCAGGATCCGCTCGGCCTTGCGCAGCCACTCGTGGAACTGCGCGAACTGGTCCCGCGAGACGTGCTCGGCACGCGCGGAGCTGCGGATGGCCCAGCCGATGCGCACGTACCGGTCGGCCAGCAGGGTGCGCGGCAGCGGATCGGCCGGGTGCTCGGCGGCGGCCCGCTCCAGCATCGTCTCGACGCCGTCCTCCTCGGCGAGCAGCCCGACGGCGAAGCTGACCCGCTCCGGCGAGTCGAGGGCGGCGAGACGGGCGCGTACGGCGTCCCAGTCGCCGTCGCGGGCGGCGGTCCGCAGGGGGAGGAGTTCGGGCAGGGTGTCGTACGGATCGAAGAACGGTCCGGTGCCGGGCACCGCGCCCGGTATGCCGCCGCTGGTGGTGCTGCTCATTCCTCCGCCCCCAGGCTGCTGTCGCGCCGCCGCTGCGCGAACTGGCCCCCCAGAGCGCCCCGACGTGTGTGAAGTGTGAAGTCGCCGCAGGCTAGCAGCCCGTCACGGGGGCGTCCGACCGTAGGGTGCTCGGCATGAGCATCATCGGAGTCGGCATCGACGTCGCCGAGATCGACCGGTTCGCGGCGTCGCTGGAGCGCACCCCCGCGCTGGCCCAACGGCTGTTCCGGGAACGGGAGTTGCTGCTGCCCAGCGGCGAGCGCCGGGGCGTTGCCTCGCTCGCCGCCCGCTTCGCCGCGAAGGAAGCCTTGGCCAAGGCCCTTGGCGCGCCACCCGGACTGCTCTGGACGGACGCGGAGGTCTACGTCGAGGACAGCGGCCGCCCCCGGCTCCGCGTCACCGGCACGGTGGCGGCCCGAGCGGCGGAACTGGGCGTACGGTCCTGGCACGTCTCGCTCAGCCATGACGCGGGGGTGGCCTCGGCGGTGGTGATCGCGGAGGGGTGAGCGCGGAGGGTGGGCGCGGTGACCGGGTGAGACCTGGTCGGACCGGGTGAACGTTTCGCCGACGCTCGAATGGGTGAACGGGTCCGCAAGAGGCGGATTTCCGGTGGTCCCGCCCGCCACAGTGGCGGGCATGGTGACATCCACCCACGAGACCTCGCACCGGATCTTCCAGGACCATCCGGAGGTTCTCGCACCCATCTTCGAGGCGCTGGGGCTGCCGACGCCCGTCAAGGCGGACATCGAGGCCATCACGCCCGACACCACGGAACTCAAACCGCTGGAACGGCGCGTCGACACGGTCCTGAAGGTCGAGCCGTCGGACTGGGAGAGCTTCCTGGTCGCCATCGAGGCACAGACGAGCAAGACACCGGACAAGGGCGCCAGCTGGGCGTATTACATCTCTTACCTACGAGCGAAGTTCGGCCTGCCCGTGCTGCTCGTCGCGGTCTGCCGGCACAGATCCACGGCGGCGTGGGCGGCGGGGCCGTTCGTGTGCGGCGTCGGCCCCTGGGCGACCCAGACGACCCGCCCCTTCGTCCTCGGCCCGGACACGGTGCCCGAGATCACCGACGAGTCGGCCGTGGCACGCAATCCCGCGATGGCGACATTCAGCGCCATCGTCCACAGCGAGAGCCGCGGCATCGACGCCATACTCAATCTGCTGGCCCGCGCCATGCGGTCGTTCGACAAGGCGACGGCCACGTACTGGTCCGAACTGCTGGAAGTCGGCCTGGAGAACACTCCGGCCAAGGAGACGTGGAGAGAGCTGGAGAAGATGGTCGTCAGTTACTTCCCGGGCAGGGGCACGGTCTTCGAGGAGGCCTTCCTGGAGGGCGAGGCCAAGGGAGAGGTCAAGGGCAAGGCGGAGGGCAAGGCGGAGGGCAAGGCGGAGGGCAAGGCGGAGGGCAAGGCCGAGTCTCTGTTGGCTGTGCTGGAGGCGCGGGGGCTGTTCGTGTCCGACGAGGTTCGGGGGC